>JAWVZD010000001.1:0-19095 GCA_033722395.1 Thermoanaerobaculia bacterium
GACCAGCGAGCTGTGGGGGGTCGGCAACACCGGTCCGTGGCTGCACGACGGGCGCGCCGCGACCCTCGACGAGGCGATCCGCTGGCACGGCGAGGACGAGCCACCGGCGGTGGGCGAGCCGGGTCGCAGCGAAGCGCAGGAGTCGCGCGACGCCTACATGGCCCTGGCGGAAGGGGAGAGGGAGGCGCTGCTGACCTTCCTGCGCAGCCTCAGGACCTTCGCCCCGCCGCACGAGGAGTGATCGAGCCGGGCGCCGGGAGCGCCGGAGTCGTAGTAGACGGCCCGTAGAGCGATGTCGGAGAGAGTCGTCGGGCCGACCCCAGCGCAGGTCGGCGTGCGTCGCGTCCTGGTGGTTGGTTATGTGGCGCTGATCGTCCTCGGCTTCTTGGTGCCGTGGCAGCCACGCCTCTTCTGGACGATGCTGCTGCCGATTCTGGTCGTCGCCATCGTCCTGATGGGCTTCGCCAACTGGCGCGAGATCTGTCCGTTGGCGGCGTTCGGGGCGATCGGCCAGCGATTGAACCGCGGCGAGCAGCGTCGCGTGCCCGACTGGATGGAGCGTTGGTTCTTCGTCGTCACCTTCGGCGTCCTGGCGGCGATGCTGGCGTTGCGCCTGGTGGCGACCAACGGTGACGGGCTCTGGGTGGCGGCTCTGCTACTCGGCCTGGCCGTGGCCGCCGCGGTCACCAACTCGATCTTCACCGGCAAGACCTGGTGCAACTTCGTCTGTCCGGTGGGCATGGTCGAGCGCATCTACACCGAGCCGGGATCGCTCCTGCCCGGGCGGCACAACTCGCAGTGCGTGCGCTGCACCGCCTGCAAGAAGTACTGCCCCGACATCGACCAGGAGAACGCCTATTGGCGCGACGTCACCAGTTCCGGCCGCCGCGTCGCCATGTTCGCCTTTCCGGGCCTGGTGCTGGCCTTCTATACCTATTTCTGGTTGCGGCACGGCGACTGGGAGGCGTACTTCGACGGCCGTTGGACCCGGCAGACGGTCGACGCCGAGCTGTGGCTCGGCCCCGGCTTCTTCTTCGCTCCCGGGATCCCGGCCGTGGCGGCCGCGACTCTCACGCTGGTCGCCTTCTCGGCGGCGAGCTACGCCGTCTTCAGCGGCGTCGAGGCGCTCGCCGGTCGCTGGATCGCCGACGCCGAGCGCCGCCGCCATCTGGTGCTGGGCGTGGCCGCGTTCGCGGCGTTCAACCTCTTCTATCTCTTCGCCGGCGCACCGTCGCTCAGACGCCTGCCGGGTGGACTCCGTTTCGCCGCCTTCGCCGCTCCGCTGGTCGCGACGCTGTTCCTGGTCAAGCGCTGGCGGCGGCGGCGCGAGCACTACATCCGGGACCGGAGCGCCGCCAAGCTGCTGCGCAACTGGCCGTTCGAAGAGCCGCCGCCGGACGATCCGACCGAGGTCTACGCCCGCTTGAAAGCCGGCGAGCATGCCCGCGAGGAACACCTCGCCGCCTACACCAGCACGGTGCGCGAGATGATCGCCGACGGCTTGGTCCACTCGGGCGAGATGCGCCTGCTCGAGGAGGTGCGCAAGAACCTGGGAATCTCGAGCCGCGAGCACGAGCGAATCCTGGCACAGCTCTCCGAAGAGGAGCGCGAGCTGTTCGAGCGCAAGCCGGGCAGCGTCGAGCGGCGGGCGCAGCTCGAGGGCTACGAGACGGCGCTCTCCGAGGCTTTGCTGCGGCATGCTCCGGAGCACGAGATCGAGGAGCTGCGCCTCGCCTTCGGTGTCGACCGCGAAGCGCACCAGGAGATCGTCGATCGGCTGAAGAGCGACAGCGGGCCGCTCCTCGAGCGCGCCCGCCGTCAGCTCGACCGGGCGGTGGCGCTCCACGGCGACATCGCCGCGCTGGGCACGCGCACCTCGGCGGCGCGGAGCTTCCTTGCCTACCTGCTCGAAAAGCAGCAGGACGCGGCAGTCGATCGGGTGACCGAGTTCCTCGAGATCGCCGGCGACCGCGAGCGAGTCGGCCTGGTGCGGCAGTGCCTGTTCTCCGAGGAGGAGCGCACCCGCAAGGCCGCGCTGCTGCGTCTGAAGCGTGCCTGTCCGGATCACGTCGACTGGTGCGACGAGCTCGAGCCGGTGGTGATGGAGCGCGAGTCGACCGGCACGGACGATCGCGCGGTGCTCGCCGCGATCGTGGCCCGGCAGGCCGAATCGAGCGACCCGTACGTCCGTGCCGCCGCCGTGTGGGCGGCCGCCAAGGAGACGGCGGCCGCCGGCGGCCTGATCGCTTCGGCCCTGACCGACCCGGACGAGCTGGTGCGCGAGACGGCCGTGCACGCCGCTCGCTTCCAGCTCGAGATGGCCGAGGCGACGCTCGAGGGGGGCGAGGAGGGGAGGGAGCGGACGGCGGCGGATCTGGAGAGCCTCCTCGCCTCGGCCGCCGACGCCGAGGGCGAAAGCTTCGCCGCCCTCGCGGTCATCGAGAAGATGCAGTTCCTGCGCAAAGTGCCGATCTTCGAGGACCTCGATCCGGAGGACCTCTACGACGTCGCGTTGCTGGCGCTCGAGGAGTCGATCGCGCCGCCCGAGCCGATCTGCCGCGAGGGTGAGATCGGGGACGATCTGTTCGTGCTGATCGAAGGACGGGTCGAGGTCGTCGTGCGTTCGGGAGAGGGCGACGCGAAGCGCGAGGTCAGGCTCGGCGTGATGGGCGAAGGCGAGGTGATCGGTGAGCTCTCACTCCTCGACGGCAGCCCGCGCAGCGCCACCGTCCGCCCTCTCGGTAGTGCGGTCCGCGTGCTCCGCATCCCGGGGACCACCTTCCGCTCGCGGTTGATGCACCGCCCGCGGGTGACGCGGCCGTTGCTGACCAGCATGGCCAGCCACATCCGCCGGCTGTCGCGCAAGGCCGCCGGAGCCGAATGAAGGGGAGGCGAGGCCTCGCGCCTGGCGGGCTCGACCCCGGTGGTTCTGCCGAACCGGGTCCAACGGCTCTCGAGTCGATCGCCGTCGCCACTGCTCCGCACGGAATCGACAAACGACGGGTCGCGCGGCGAGCGGGCCTGCCGCTCCACACCAAGAGACCGCGAGCGGCGTTTGGCGGCGTCGGTGCGCCGATGCGAAACGATTGCACTCCTCTTTCGTATCGGAGGGACGAGTCGTAGAACCGACGTCACGCAGACGGAGGGAGTCGTGTCGAAGAGGACGAGAAGATCGATCGGAAGGGCCGTGGGCGCCCTGGTCGTGCCGGTGCTCCTCGGATGCGGTGGCGGCGAGACGCCTCGGGTGACCGGCGAGGCCGACGCTCGCCCGTCGTCCGCGAGTCGGTCGACGTCCCCGGACCGTCCGACGCGAGCCGAGATCGCCGACATGATGGCGGCGACGCGGATTCCCGGGCTGACACTCGCCGAGCTCGGAGACGGCGAGATCGTCCGAGTCGAGCTGATCGGCGTCGCCGACGCCGCGAGCGGCGACCCGGTGACCGAAGCGACCCTGTTCGAGGCGGCGTCGCTGTCGAAGCCGGTCTTCGCGACGATCGTCCTGCGGCTGGCGGAGCGCGGCGAGATCGATCTCGACCGGCCGCTGGCCGAGGACTTGGTCAACGAGCGCCTCGACGATCCACGCAGCGACCGGCTCACCGCTCGCATGGTGCTGTCGCATCGCACCGGCCTGCCGAACTGGGGGGGCGACCGGCTCGAGCTCGCCTTCGATCCCGGCACGGCGTTCAACTACTCGGGCGAGGGCTACGTCTACCTGCAGCGGGTGGTGGAGCATCGCACCGGCCTGTCGCTCGACGAGGTGGCGCGGCGCGAGATCTTCGATCCGCTGGGGATGGAACGGAGCCGCTTCGCCTGGTCGGAGGCGGAGAGCGAGGCCCTGGCGCTCGCCGTGCCGCACGACCGGGCCGGCCGGCCGCAAGAGAAGCGCCAGCCCCTCGATGGGGGCAACGCCGCCGCCAGCCTCCACACCACCGCCGCCGAGTATGCTGTTTTCGTGCGCTCTTGGATGGGGTGGGGAGAGCCGTTGTTGGCGCCCGAGACCCGCCGCGCGGCCCTGTCGGCGCCGTACCCGATGGAGGGCACCGAGACCGCCACGCCCAAACCACCCGAGGTCTGGCGACGGATCGCCTGGAAGCAAGGCTGGGGGTTCCAGCTGCCGCGCGGAGGCGAGATGGAGGCGACCCTCGGGTCCGGATCGGCCACCGGCGCCGTGCGGGCGGTGCGGGTCTGGCATTGGGGCGACAACGGCCCGGCCAAGGCGTTCGTCGGCTTCGACCCGGTCGAGGGCGACGGACTGGTCTACTTCGCCAACAGCGCCAACGGCCTGGCGATCGGCCGGGCCTTGGTGGCTCCCGTCGTCGGCTCGATGGAGCCGACCTTCGCTTGGGCGGGCTACGAGGCCCACGACGCACCCGGCTTCGGCGAGCGGCTGGAGGGCCTCGTCGCGGCGGGTGATCAGCGCTGGGACGACGCCGTCGAGGCCTTCGAGGCGGCGCTGGAAGCCGATCCGGAGGACGAGGTCACGGCGCGCTGGGTAAAGTGGCTGCGCGACATCGAGCGGGTGGAGGCCGAGCCCGTCGTGATCGCCGGCGAGACCCTCGAGAGCTACGCTGGCACCTACGGGCCGCGGCGGCTCTGGGTCGACGACGGCAGACTGCACTATCAGCGCGGCGAGGGGCAGGTCTACGAGCTCGTTCCCCTGACCGAACGGCTGTTCGCTCTCGAGGGACTGGCGTCGTTCCGGCTCGAGATGGTGGTCGATGGGGCCGGCCGACCGATCGGCCTGGTGGGTCACTACGTCGAAGGTCAGACGGACGAGTCCCCTCGCGACGTCTGAGGGCTCAGTCGCAGGGTCGATCGACTCGCCATCGGTCCGCAGAGGTCGAGAGGGAGCCTTCGGCCGCTCCGGTAGGCTAGGCGGGAGAAGATCGTCGGCGGCCGGCTCCCCCGGGTCGAGGCGACCGACGGAGGAGAGTGAAGGGATGTTCGAGCGACCCGAGCCGACCGAATACGCCGACTACTACGGCCTCTACATCGGGAGGGTGCCCGAGGGCGACATCCGGGACCTGATGGCGAGCGAGATCGAGAACACCCTCGAGCTGCTGCGCGGCATCCCGGCGCGACTGGAGACATACCGGTACGCCGAAGAGAAGTGGTCGGTGCGCGAGGTCGTCGGCCACGTGCTCGATGTCGAGCGCGTGTTCGCCTACCGGGCGCTGTCGTTCGCGCGCCGCGATCCCGAGCCTCTCCCCAGCATGGAGCAGGACGGCTGGGCGTTGGCGTCGAACGCCCACGAGCGACCGCTGGCGGAGCTGGCCGACGAGCTCGAGGCGGCGCGCCGCAGTCACGTGGCGATGTTCCGCGGCTTCGACGACGATGCAGCCCTCAGAACGGGGGTGGCGAGCGGCTTTCGGTTCACCGTGCGGGGCATTGCCTACGTCCTCGTCGGGCACGAGATCCACCATCGGAGCGTGCTGGCCGAGCGCTATCTCGACTGAGATGCGAAGCCCGTCCGCGTCACTCCTGCGCTGCGTCGGTCGGGTACTCATCCCTGGCCGACGGCCCTCGCAGCCGGGCCCGTGCCGGGCGAGGCCGGGGCTCGTCAGCGGAATGGAGAGAGTTCGATGAAGTTGACCGATCACTCGACGATGGTGTTCGACTGCTACGGCACCCTGATCGACTGGGAGACCGGCCTGGCCGAGGCGCTCGAGCCCTGGCTGGCGCGACAGGGTGTGGCTTTGGACCGCGACGAGCTGTTGTCGCGCTTCGCCGAGCTCGAGGCCGAGCTCGAGGCGGAGAGCCCCGAGAGCCGCTATCCGGAGATCCTGGCGCGAGTGCACCGCCGGCTGTCCGAGCGGCTCGGTCTGCCCCCCGACGACGAGGCGGCGCGGGCGTTCGCGGCTTCGATCCCCGACTGGGAGCCGTTCGAGGACTCCCGCCAGGCGCTCGAGGAGCTGCGGGGGAGCTTTCGACTCGTCGTGCTGTCGAACGTCGACCGCGAGAGCTTCGCCGCCTCGAGCGAGAAGCTGGGGCGGCCGTTCGACCTGGTGGTGACGGCGGAGGACGTCGGCGCCTACAAACCCGACCCGCGCGGCTTCCGGGTCGTGCTCGGCCGCCTGGCGGAGGAAGACGTCGCTCCCGAAGAGGTGCTCCACGTCGCGCAGAGCCTGTTTCACGACATCGGACCGGCCAAGCGCCTCGGCCTCGCCACCTGCTGGATCGACCGGCGAGGCGCCAAGCGGGGGTTCGGCGCCACGCCGCCGCCGACCCGTGACGTCGAGCCGGACTTGCGCTTCGGCAGCATGGCGGAGTTGGTCGAGGCAGTAGGACGGGAAGGCGGGCTCTAGCTCCGTAATGCTTTCGTCCGCTCCTGCGTTGACTAGTGCGTTAACTAGATCGAAGCGCTTGGCCGGGTGAGACCTCTCTGTTGGCGGGCAGTTGGCCTCGATCCACTGTTCGACCATGCGCGTCGCCGCCTCGAAGAACTCGACGACGGCTCCGAAGGTGGGACGTAGCGCGAGCCGCGCCGCCGGGCCTGCGAAGCGGCTGTGGTGTAACGATTCGCGGCGATTCCGTAATACACCCCTGACGGTGGGGAAATCCCCGCCGAGCATCGGGGCTTTCGTTCGCACGGTCTCCGCGAGAGTCTCGGGTGTTTCGCCGGCCGCGGATCGGGGCCTCCGGTCCGCGGCCTCTTTTCGGTTCCCGAAGAACGGTGGCTAGAAAAAAACCGCCGGGCCGATCGACTCGAGAGGGGGGGCGGGGCTGGTCGGTTTCGCCCCCGCCAGTTGGCCGAGTCGCGACCCGGCGGTGAAAGCGTGATCGTGTGGCGGCGCCCTACTTCACCTTGGCCTTCAGCAGGATGTCGACCCGCCGATTGAGCTGTCGGCCGGTCTCGGTTTCGTTGGTCGCCACCGGGTGACCCTCGCCGTAACCGACGGCGGTGATCCGACCGGGGTCGACGCCGCGACCGATCAGATGGGCTTCGACCGACGCCGCCCGGCGCTCGCTCAGATCCTGGTTGTGCTGCTCGCTACCGGTCGAGTCGGTGTGACCCTGGACGATGACCGCCGTCTTCGGGTACTCGGTCAAGACGGAAGCGACCCGGTCGAGGCTGGCCTGGCCGGAGGATTTGACGATCGCCGAGTCGACGTCGAACAGCACGTTGGAGCCGAACCGCACCAGCAAGAGGTTGTCGCCGAGACGCTCGACGGTGGTGCCGGGGATGCGCGCCAGCTTCTCCTCCTGGCGGTCCATGTAGGCTCCGACGCCGCCACCGATCGCCGCTCCGATGGCCGCACCGGCGAGGATCTCGTCGGCTTCGCGCTCGCCGAGCAGGATCGCCGCTGCGGCGCCGCCGACGGCGCCGATGCCGGCTCCCTTGGCGGTCTTGTCTCGCTCGGTGGCGTACGGGTCGGTGACCGAGGCACACGCGGTGCCCAGAGCGAGCACGGCGACGAGCGCCACGGTCGCGCGGAGGTCGGGAAACATGCTGTCGAATCGTCTCATCGCCTTTCCCCTCGTCATCTGGTGCGGATCTTCAGGTCGTTGACGACGTCGACGACGCCCTTGGTGGCGCGGGCGAGCTTCTCGGCCTCGGCTCGCTTGGCTTCGCTCGCCACCGCACCCGACAGGGTGACGACGCCGTTCAGGGTGTCGACGTCGATGTTGAACGGATTGAGCTCCGGATCGGCCGTGAGCTTCGACTTGATCTTGGTGGTGATCCAACCATCGCTCACCGTCGAGTCGTCCTCGGCGGTCGCCGAGACGACCTGGATGCGGTTGTCGACGTCGACGACACCTCGGGTGTCGCGGGCCAGACGCTCGGCCTCGTCGCGGGCGTATTCCTTTTCGACCTCACCGCGCAGAGTGACCGCGCCCTCGAAGGTGTCGACGTCGATGTTGGTCGAGTTGATCTCCGGATCGGCGGTCAACTTCGACTGGATCTTCGAGGTGATCGTGCCGTCGTCGAGTTGACGACCGGCGGTGCGGTTGGTGGCGCATCCGACCAACAGACCGACGACCGTGGCGACAGCACAGGCGAGAAACAATCCGCCGTGTCGTTTGCTGGGGCTCTTCATCGTCTCCTCCGTTTCGCCTCGGCTGCGCGGAAACGAGCCCGATCGGGCGCCGCGCTCCGAGGATCGTCGTCTTCGGTCGATTGAAGGGCGCAAGTTCCGTGCCGGCGCGAGGAGTACCGCAAGAGGCCGTCGCATGGAGAGTTTCGGCGGGTCGCGGGTTCCCCAACCATGGGGTGGGGAGGACGACCCGGCAAGAATTCCTGGGTGGCGGGCGATCCTTCAGCGGATCAGGAGCGCCCTGTCGCGGCGGAACAGATGGCGTAGGCGCTCGGTATCGGCGGTGTCGAGCTCGATGACCAAGGTCGGGTGGCTGTCTCGGGAGGCCGGTCGAGAATCGAACGGATCGGAGAGCTCCTCCCACAGCCGGCCCCACAGTCCATCTCCTTCGCCGTGATCGCGCACCTGGAGCAGCCAGCCGTTGTCGAGCACACAGGCATAGCTGCCGACGACCGCCGGTGTCGTCATCGCGGGAGGAGTGTCGTCTCCGTTCCCCGCGCCGTTCGCCGCCTCGCCGCCGACGACGATCTCGCGGCGCTGCGGTGCGCCGCGGGTGATCGTCGAGCGCGTCGGCAGCTCGACGTCGGTGTCGTGCCGTGCTCCGAGGAGCGGGCCCCAGGCCTTGACGCCGAGTCGCCGGATGTCGACTCGATCGAGGACCAGTCCGCGCGACCGGACCTCGAGGCGGGCGCCCTCGGTATCGATCAGCAGGTAGATCTCCGAGCCCCGGGCGAGCTCGAGCTCGGCGGCGAGCGACTCGGCGAGAGTCTCGGCCGCGGGGAGCGGCGACGCAAGGAGAGCCAGCGTGCAAGCGGCCGGCACGAACCGCCCGAGCGCAGTGAGGCGGGCGAGGCTAGTAGAGAAAGACCGACGCACCGATCGGTACCTCGTTGTAGAGACGCTCCAGGTCCTTCTTGCCGAGCCGGACGCAACCGTGCGTCGCAGGCTCGCCGAGAAGCGACTCGAACAGCGTGCCGTGGATGATGTAGCCGTCGCCGAGATAGAGACCGTAGTCGCCCAGCGAGACGTCGTCGTAGCGCTCGGAGGGATCGGCGGGCGGCGACTCGCCCTCTTCGATGAACGCCCAGTCGGGCTTGACCCACACCGGATCGCGGACCTTCTTGCGCACCTGCCATCGCCCGGTCGGGGTGTCGAAGATCCACACCCGTCCGCTGGCCGGATCGCGTAATACGGTGCCGGTGCCGGTCGAGCAGCGGGTGTCGAGCAGTTGCTCGTCGCCGCGGTAGAGGCGCAGCCGGTTATCGGCCGAGTCGACGACGACGTACGGACCGCGCGGCTCGAGCTCGGCGAGGCGCGCCTCGAGGCGCTCGACCTCGGTCGGATCGCCCGCCGCCAGCGGCCGGCCGAGCTCGATCGGGCGCAGCCGGTAGAAGTCGAGCGTCGCGAGAGCGAGAAGTGCGACGAGCAGCACGGCTCCGGCCAACCAGGCCAGGCCGCGCAGCCGGGGGCGGCCTGCCGGCGACCCGGAGACGCCGGCTGAAGCGGCCGCGACGGAGGGATCGAGCGCTTCGCCGGTCGCCGTCGTCTGCGGTTCCGATTCGTTCGGGCTGTCCATCAGTAGGTCCCCACGATGACCACCGGAGTACCCTCGGAGACCTCGCGGTAGAGGGCGTCCATGTCGCGGTTGGTCAGGGCGACGCAGCCGTCGGTCCAGTCGCGGCCGACACCGCCGTCGCCGTGGATCTCGATCAGGCTGCCGATCCGGGCGTCGTCCGGCAGGGCGCCGATCGCCTTGCGGGCGTCGAAGCGCTGCCGGTCGAGAGCGTTCGGATAGTCGATCAGGAGCGCCTTGTAGAAACGGGTCTCGGCGCCGTCCTTCTTCTCGACGACCCGGTAGACGCCTTCGGGGGTGGCGGCGTCGCCTTCGCGGAACTTCGGTGCCAGACCGTTGGTGCCGAGCTCGATGGGGTAGTGTGCCACCTCGCGATCGCCGCGGAACAGGCTGAGACGGCGATCGAGCTTGTCGACCACGATGACCTCGGCGCGTCGACCGGCGCCGGCCAGGGTCGCGGCGACCATCTCCTGCCAGAGCGCCAGGTTGCGAGGATCGCTGAAGCGCGAGATGCGTGCCGAGCGCAGCTCGGTCACCGCGACGAGATGTGCCATGGCGGCCTCGGCCTCGAGGGTGGCCCGGGCCAGGCGTCCCGCTGCGGCGTGCCGACGCGCCAGTGCCAGGCGCATCCGTGCGCGAGTGACCTCTCGGCTCGTCCGTCGGCCGGCGCTGGTCTCATCGAGATATCCGGCCAGCTCGCGGAGCCGTTCCGCGGCGAGGCGCTCGACCTCGGGCCAACGCCGGGCGAGCTCCTCTTCGGGGTCGGGCGGCTCGAGGGCTTCGGAGGCGAACGCCAGGCAACGCCTCCAGGCGACCTCGACGGCCTCTCGTCCAGGCTTTTCGGCGGTCACCCGCTCGGCCTCCGCGATCAGCTCGCGGAGCTCGTCGGCGGCGTCGGGGTCGTCCCGGTCGAGCACGGCGGCGGCGAGCGCCATGCTGTCGCGGTAGACGCGCACCTCGGCAGGCTCGCCGTGGCAGGCGGCGAGCAGGCTCGTCGCCAGGGTTGTCGAAAGGAAGAAGAGTCGCACTAGAAACGAGGGGCGCCCGCCCCGTAAGCCGTCTCGGAGAGAGGCTAGGTGACGAGCGCCCACGCGTCGTGCTTCGATGAGCCGTGGATCGATCGGCACTGCGAGCTGATCCTCTCACCCGGACGAGGCTCGGATCGAGCCCTCGCCGGGTGAAGGATATCTCTCTAGCAACCGATCTTTTCCTTGGCGCTGGTCAGATCGGCCGTCAGGCCGTCGATCTGCTCCTGCACCGCGGCGGCGGCGTCGGTCGCACCGTAGATGTCGCCGTCGTCGAAGGTCTGCTGGGCACTCGCCAGCTCGGCCTCGATAGCGTCGGCCTGACCGGCCAGAAGCTCCAGGTCCTTCTTGAAGCCCTTCGGCTGGCGGGGACACTCGGCCAGTTCGGCGAGCAGGGTGCGGATCTCCTCCATGCCCTGGCGAGCCGTGTCGAGCGCCTCACGCGCGGCCTCGGTGGCACGCGCCTTCTCCTCGGCCGCCGCGGTCACTGCGGCGCGGCCCTTCTGCTCGGCCTGCGCCAGCAGCTCGCGCGCATCCTTGTAGCTGCGGGTGACGAAGTTCTTGGCCTTCTGGGTCTCGATCTCCGTCTTGGCGGCGGTCAGCGTCTCCATCGCCTCGGACCACGCCTCGGGGGCGTAGGTCGGCGCTTCGGCGGCTTCCGCCTCGGCTACCGCGTTCTCGGCCGCCGTGATCTCCTCCTCCGGCGGCGCGCACGCCGTCAGCGGAAGCAATAGCAATAGGGCGGCAACCAACGTACCGGTCTGTCTGGTTCTCATTCTCCACTCCTCCCGTGCTTCTCGATGAGGTTCCTATCCTCGTCTCGGTGGCGAGCGAACGGCTCGCCCCGCATACCGTACGCAGCACGTGGCATGCCATCCGGGAGAGGGGCCGAGGCTCGGGGGAAATGCAGACGGACGTTGGAGATTCTCGGTTGCCGATCGGCGGGATCCTCGGCCACGGTGAGCTTCACCCGGAAAGTTGCTCGCGGCGCCGGAAAAATTTCCCGTCGGAACGTCGGCGGAGTCGAAGCGCGGACGGGGAGGCACCCGCCCGCGGGGACCGTGTCGAGAGTGTCGCGACGAGTCGAAGATCGGGGTGGCACGGAGATTGCCCCTTCAGAGGACCGAGATGAATTCGGGTGGACCGCGTGGGTAGAGGAGACGAACGAAGCGAAGGAGCGATGATGTTTTGCCGCAAAACGAGAAAACCGATAACGCCGCGAGCCGCTGAAGACGGGTCCGAGGCCGGCTTCCGGCCCCTCCAGATGGTGTGGATTGCGATCTTGGCGGTGGCGCTGGCGCCGTTCCTCATGGCTTGCGGCGGCAGCGACTCCCCGAGCGGCCCGGCCACCGGAACGCTCGCGGTGGAGATGAAGGACGCCCCGATCGACGAGGTCTCGGAGATCAACGTCTACATCGTCGGCTTGACCGTCAAGCCGGTCGACGGACCGGTCGATGTGATCGCGAGTGAGATCGGGCTCGTCGATCTGCTCGAGCTCCAGACCACGACGGAGCTCCTGGCGGTGGTCAATCTCGAGCCGGGCGCCTACACCTTCATCCAGGTCGATCTCGACCAGGATCGGAGCAACGTCGTCGAGATCGACTCGGGTTTGGAGCAGCCGCTCCAGATCCCCAGCGAGGAGATCAAGGTGGTGGGCGGCGGCTTCGAGGTCTTCCCCGGCGACACGACCCGCCTGACGCTCGATTTCGACGCCAATCGCTCCTTGCTCAAGTTGGGGAACGGCGATTGGCTGCTGGAGCCTCTGATCCTGCTCGAGAACGTCGTCATCGAGGAGTAGGGCCAAGCCCTCGGCCGAGGGCCTTCCGAACGACGGCAGTCGGGCCTTCAGCGCCGGAAGAGACTCTCCTGGTGCGGCATCGAGGCGGGCTCGACGTGGAGCGCCAGCCCGGTGCGCGCCCTGTGCTGACGGCAGAGCTCGTCGATCGAGACCCGCTCCTCGCCGGCCATCCGCGGATCGCCGATGAACGACGAGAAGTGCTCCTCGAAGAACCGCCCGAGGGTGCGCTGGTGCAGCCGATCGAGTCGGCCGACCGATCCAGCCACCGTGGCCGCCGGGAGAACGATCACCCCCGAGGGACGAGCCATCAGTACGAAGGCGTCGCCGGTCGCCGTCAGCATCAGCTGGCACCGCCGGCGCAGCGCCTCGAGGGCCTCGTGGTCGGCCGCGTCCTGCGGGCCGCGACGCACCACTGTGGCGAGGATGCCGCTGCGCACACCGTAGTCCGGCAGGTCGACCTCGAAGGCCACCAGCAAGTCGGCCAGATAGGTCGCCTCCTCAGCTGGTCGATCGACGAACGCCTTGGCACGCCAGCGCATTTCGTGGCTGGTGAAACCGTCGAGCTCGCTCGCCATGCGACGGACCAGCCGGTCGGTGAAGGCCCGCTCCGAGCCGACGAGCCCCTCCGCCAGCGCGGCGCAGGTGGCGTCGGTGGCGGCCGCCAGCTGGGCCGCCGCGGCGCGGACGAAGTGGAGGTCGGCGCTCATCGCTCGTGGACCTGCTCGCGGCCGGCCGCCGGGGGGTCTCTTTCGAGCGCGCAGCGGTATGCTCCGATGCCCGCCGCCTCGGGCTTGCCGGAGGGGTGGTGAGGGAAGCGTTTCGCGTCGAGCATCTCCGTCGCCGGGTCGGGTCTGATGACGTGGAAGGGACAGCGGGATCTTATCCGAGAGCCTGCGTCGAGGCGTCGATCCTCCGCCCGGTCGACGTCTCGCCCACCGACCCTGCTATAGTGATCGGGCGATCTCGCCCCGAAATCCCCCAGAACATCGAAAGGTCTACCCCCGATGCGAACGACCGGCACCGTCAAGTGGTTCAATGAAGAGAAGGGCTTCGGCTTCATCACCCGTGACGACGGCGGCAAGGACTGTTTCGTCCACCACTCGTCGATCCTGGCCGAAGGCTACCGGACTCTCTCCGAAGGCGACCGCGTCGAGTTCGAGGTGAGCGACGAGCCCAAGGGCCCCGCCGCTCGCAACGTCAGCAAGGTCGGTTGAGCCGGCATCCGCCGCGTGCGCCGCTCGGCTAGCCGGTCGAGCAGGCCGCTGCGCGGCGCTCTCCGCGTACCGACAGCCGTCGGTTCGGCATCCGCTCGAGCGAGCGCTCGAAGGCGCGTCGGGCCTCTTCGCAGTCGCCCAGCTCGAGCAGCACCTCGCCCTGGAGCTCCAGCGCCGGCTTGAGCAGGTCGGGCGGCCCGGTAGGGATTCGGGTCTCCGACTCGAGCCCGGCGGCACGGGCCAGGGAGGCGACGGCGCGCTCACTGCGCCCGGTGACGAAGGCGAGGAGGCCTTCGAGCTCGTGACGCAGGATCTCGTCCGTATCGCCGGTTCCGGAGAAGGAGTCGAGGGCTTCCCGAGCCTCCTCGGTCCGACCGCGCTTGGCGGCGGCGAAGGCGCGCGCGAAGCGCACCTCGTCTCGGTCGGAGTCCGGCAGCTCGAAATCCCACTCCTCGGTCTCGATCAGATGCCGCGCCGTGAAGCGCGCCTCGCTTCCGGCCAGCCCTCCGCCGTTGGTGCGCAACGTCTCGAGCACGCCTGCGGCACCGGCGAAGTCCCCCTGCTGCAACAGACCGTAGTGGAGCCACGACAGAGCGTGGTAGTCCTTCTTCCAGAGCGGTAGGTCCTTCCTCTCCACCCAGCGTTCGGAAGCCTCCCAAGCGCGTCGGTTCATCTCCACTACCCCGTCCCAGTCGCCGACCTGGAGATAGATGTGCGTCGGCATGTGGAGCGCATGGGAGGAGTCGGGTGCGATCTCGGAGTAGAGGTCGGCCGCCTCGAGCCCGCGGTGGGCGTTGGCAGGATCGTCGACGGCGTGGATCAGATAGTGCAACACCCCCGGATGGCGGGGATGGCGCTCGAAGAGCTCCTCGAGCAGGGCGGCCGATTCGGCGATCAGCCGGTGGTCCTCGGCGCTGCGCCGGCCCGGGCCCGCGGCACGGCCCTGCAGCGACAGGGCGTAGAAGACGGCGATCTCGGTGTTGTCGGGGAACTCGGATCGTGCCTCGGCGAGGGACTCGGAGAAGGCCCTGTCGCCGTCTTCGAAGAGATGCCGGGCGGCGTCGACCAGGGCCTGCTCGACGCCCGTACCGTAACGCCTCAGGCGATCGCCCGCCTCGGCATCGAGATCGTCGAGCGCCGCTCGTCCGGCGGACGGCGAGGTCGAGCGCCAGATCGGATGGTAGTGGGTCATCGCCTCGCCCCAGTAGGCGAGGGCGAACCCCGAGTCGATCTCCTGAGCCCGCTGGAAGAGGTCGCGCGCCTCCTCGTACCAGAAGCTGTGGAGGGCAGCCAGGCCGGCCAGGAAGTCGGCCTGGGCCTCCGCGGCGCCGGTGTTGTGAAGCGCGACCTCGCCGACGCGCGGCCGCTCGGCGGCGGCGTGCGAGCCGCAGCAGACCGTGAGGAGAAGCGGCAGCAGGGCGGCGGCGAACGGCCGGAATCTGCACCTCGAGTCGTGCTTTGGCGGCTGGGGTCTTCGGCTCGCGTCCATGATCGTCAGTCGTTCGTCAATACGGGCTCGAAGATGTCGGGGTTGTTGCAGAGTTGTGAAAGATCGCCGTCGATCACGAATCGGCCGGAACCTATCTCGCTCTCCTGCGTATCAAGAAATCGTAACGATCATCAACCTGGGGGAGGGGTTTTCGATGCGACGCGTGTCGAGGGATTGGTGTCTGTGGTCGGTTCTCCTGCTGGTGGCGTGCGCGCCGGTCGGCCAGGCACCGCTGCAGCGGAATTACAGTCACCTGCTGGCGCGGGGCATCCATCGCGGCCTGCCCGGGATGTGGTTGGCGGCGGGCACCGTCGACGAGCTCGCCTGGGCGGGGGCGGCGGGTCTGTCTCGGCTCGAGGGCACCGTCGACGCGGAGCTCGACGACCGCGTGCACATGGGATCGATCACCAAGGCGTTCACCGCCGTGGTGGCACTTCAGCTGATCGGCGAGGGACGTCTCGGCCTCGACGATCCGGTCACCGCGCACCTCTCCGACGAGCTGGTCGGCCCGATTCCGCACAGCGAGGAGATCACCGTCGGCCAGCTCCTCGACCACACCAGTGGGATCTACGGTTTCAACAACGATCTGCGCTACCTCCGCGGCCTGCTCGGCCGAGAGGCGGGAGAGCCTCGGAGCTGGGCGCCCGCCGACCTGGTGGCGCTGGCCTACGAAGGCGTCAACGAACCGTTCGGGCGCCCGGGGGAACGCCCTCGGTACGGCGACACCAACTACGTGTTGCTCGGGTTGGTGCTCGAGAGCGTCACCGGCGAATCGCTCCAGACGGCGGTGCGCGAGCGGATCCTCGAGCCGCTGGGGCTCGAGGCGACGACCTATCTTTTGTCGCCGCCCGCGGGCGGCGACGCGCTCCCGCCCGACCGCGCGGCCGGCTACTTCCACGTCTCCGACGAGCTCCGGTCGGTGAGCGAATTCCATCCGAAGTTCCGGCGAGTCCGTGACGACCTGCTGCGCACCACCGAGGCCGGCGAGACGATCACGGCCGCGGCCGCCCTGCTGACGACGGCCCCGGACCTGTTCCGCTTCGGACGTGCCCTCTTCGGCGGCGAGCTCCTGGGCGACTCGGTGCAGGGGCGGCTGCTCGCGGTGGCCGACGGCCTCGACGCCGCCCCGGTCGGCACGGAGCGGCTGGGGATCCTGCGGGCGTACCGCAAGCCGTACGGCGTCGTGGTGACGTCGGAAGGCGACGGTCCGGGCGGCTCGAACTCGCTCCTCGCCTATCATCCGGCTACCGGCGTCGTGGTGGCGGTACTGACCAACGTCCACGGCCTGGGATTCGAGAGCCGGTTCTTCCTCGACGAGGTCGTCGCCGAGGTGGTGCGCTCCTTCGAGCTGCCGGGTTGATGCCTCCGGCGGTGGTACCCTTCTTGCAATTCTCGAGGCCGACGCTCGCCGGGTTCGCTTCCGCGGATCGAGCGACATAGCATGCGCTCCAGGAGGAGGGCGGCGATGACGGTGAAGAAGATCGTGGCGCTGATTCTGATCGCGGGCGGGGTTCTGGCCCTGGTCTACGGCGGATTCAGCTACACCAAGGAGGAGCACGGTGTGAGGCTCGGTAAGCTCGAGTTCGCCGTCGAGGAGAGAGAGCGGGTCAATATTCCCGTCTGGCTGGGGGTGGCAGCTGTCGTCGGCGGCACGGTGCTGCTCCTGGTAGACGGTCGTAAGAGCTGAAATCGACCGGGAAGGATCGTGTGATGAGGAAGAACTACACGAAGAAGTCGATCGTTCGGGGCCTGTGTCTGGTTCTCGCCGTCCTGTTCGCCGCGTCGACGCCGGCGCCGGCGCTCGAGGCGCCGTCGAAGACCGCGGCCGATCAGAGCCTGGCCGAGCGGGAGGCCGACTTGGCGGTCCTCGTTACCGCGCTCGAGGACGAGGCGGTGGTCCAGGCGATCGAGGCGCACGGCTTCACCGTCGACCAGGTGCATGCCCGATTGGCTCAACTGTCGCCCGAGGAGCTCCAGCAGCTCTCGACCCAGGTCGATCAGCTGCAGGCCGCCGGGCTGCAGCCGCCGCGCTACATCTGGATCCTCCTCGGCATCCTGATCGCGGTGGTGATCCTGGCGACGATCTTCTGAGGTCGGTGCTGAGGTCGGCACGGCTTTCGGAACCGGAGTCGACACCCTCTTCGAGGGCGGCGCCGGGGCGCCTCGTACTACCGGTCGTCGCCGCGCTGATTCTCGCCGCCTGCGTGACGACGCGCCCGGTGTCGCGCCGACCCGGCCCCGACGCCCGGGTTCTCGACGGGGTTCCGATCGGCGAGTTCGGTCTCGAGCAATGCGGCGCCGGTAGCCTCGCCACCGTGCTCGCCTACTGGGGCGAGGCGGTGCCGATCGAGGAGCTCGACCGTCGGCTCCCGAAGGCGGAGAACGGTGGGGTTCTGACCCTCGATCTCCTCCTGGAGGCGCGCCGTCGCGGCTACGACGCCCAGCTCGTCGAGGGGTCGCCCGGCCAGATCGCGCGCACCGTGGCAGCAGGACACCCGGCGATCCTCGCGCTGCAGGTGCTGAACATGCCGGGCGGCCGGCGGGATTTCTTCCACTACGTGGTCCTGGACGGCTACGATCCGGAGCGGCTGCTGGTGCGGTTGCACTTCGGCGACGGTGTCGTGCGCTGGGCCAGCATCGAGTGGTTGCTCGCGCCGTGGCGTGGGGCGGGATTCGCCATGATCCTGATCGAGCCGCGTGCCGCGGGGCTCTCGGCCGACGGGGAAGCGGACGAAGACGAGAGGCTCTTCGAGTCGGCGCTGCGCTACGCCGTGGCGCTGGAGGCGATCGGTGAGCTCGACGCCGCTCGAAGGCTCTACGGTCGCCTGCTCGACGAGCGGCCCGACTCGGCTCTGGTGTGGCTGAACCGCGGCAACGCGGAGCGAGCGGCCGGCTACCCCGACATCGCCGAGACCTGCTATCGCCGTGCCCTCGAGCTCGATCCGGCGAGCGCCGACGCCGCCAACAATCTGGCCTGGCTGCTGCTCGAGACGGGCGGCGACGTCGACGAAGCGGTCGATCTGGCCCGGCGCGCCGTCGCGGTGGGGGGTCCGGATCCTTACCTGGCGCTCGACACCTTGGCCCGGGCTCTCCGGGCGAGAGGGGACTGTAGCGGCGCCCTGGAGCACGCGCGGCGCGCCCGCGACCTGGCGCCGCCCGATTCGGCCGCCGCGGAGGCGCTCGCCCGAGCGCTCGAGCGGACGCGGGCCGTGTGTGCCGGCGACTGAGGATTCGGCGGTCAGCCGGGAGCGGAAGTGGCGACGACGACCGCCCGGTTGACGATCGAGTGGCAAAAAATTAGCATTAAAGTGACGAGAGGCCGCCACTGCCGATGTGATGGCGGTGACGCCCCGCCACCGACACGATCCCCGGAGCCGGAAGGAGTGCCCGATGCGCCGCGCCGCTCTCACCTGTCTGATGCTCGCCCTGCTCGCCCCCCCCGCGGCACGCCCCGAGAGCGCCATTCCGGCCGAGGCGGTGACCGACGTACGTATCTACCTCGAGCGACTCGGAGCGCTCGGCCTGGCGGGCGTCGTGGTGGTGACCGAACGGGGCCGACCGCTGGTGGTCGAGGCGGTGGGAAGTGCCGACCGGGAGGCCGGCCGTGCCTGGACGCCGGCGACCGTGTCGACGATCGGCTCGATCACCAAGCAGTTCACCGGCGCCGGGATCCTGCTTCTGGCCGAGCGCGGCGCTCTCGATGTCGGCGATCCGATCACGCGCTACTTCGAGGGGGTGCCGGACGACAAGCGAGACATCACTCTGCACCATCTGTTGACCCACTCGTCCGGCATCGTCGACCTCGATGGTGTCGGCGATTTCGACCCGATCGGTCGCCAGGAGTTCGTGCGCCGCATCCTGGCGCAGGATCTGGCCTTCGCTCCCGGCACGGGCTACGAGTACTCGAACGCCGGCTACAGCCTGCTGGGAGCGATCATCGAGCAACTCTCCGGTGAGAGC
>JAWVZD010000002.1:0-17222 GCA_033722395.1 Thermoanaerobaculia bacterium
AGGAGCCGTTCGTGCGCCAGACGGCCGAGTGGGTGTCCGAACGGCTGGCATGATCGCCGGGCCGGCGCTCGCGAGCGGAGAGTCGGATTGTCCGAGCGTGGTCCGAACGAACACGGGGGACGCCCGTCGTCGGCGTCCCCCGTGCTCGGAGCGCGGTACGAAGCGCTCTAGAGCTCGTCGGCGGGCGTGCTGTGAATCGCCGGCCACTGGTGTTCGGCCTTGGCGATGTTGCCGGCGACGTCCTCTTCCCAGATCGTCTGGATCGACGGATTGAGATTGAGGTAGAGCTTGCCGTCGACGATCGCGAAGACGTGCGGATCGCCGTCGAACTTCTTGCCGACGGAAACGCCGTAGGCGCAGAAGCCGCCGTATTGCGGGGCGTAGCGCTCCGGCTCGACGGCGAACCGGTCGAGATTCTGCCGGGTGACGAAGCGGTAGACGGCGCCGTTCCACAGCAGGGAATGCTCGGCGCTTCCCCGTCGTGGCGCGCCGTCGACGAAGTATGCCACCGGGTCGTAGCCGTGCATCGCCAACGGGCCGCCGGCCCCGGTCAGACCGCTCGAGACGTTGACGTCGGCGGCGAACAGGGCAACGGGCAGCAGCAACGTGAAAGTGGCGACGAGGGTTCGGGTGAGGTGTCGATGGTGTTTCATGGTGAGACCTCCTGAGTCAGAGGGTGAATGGAATGTCGAGGCGTGGTCAGGCCGTCGCCGGGCGGCGCTCGGCCAGAAAGCCGGCAGCGGCGAGAAGCGCGCCGAGGCCGAGGTGGAGCAGGTTGTCGGCCTGGTTGATGTGAACGACGCCCAACAGGTGTCCTTCCGAAGCTCCGCCCAGGAAGGCGAAGCCGAGTGCGCCGACCAGCAGGTAGACGACGCCGAACGACTGCGTGAACAGCAGCGCGGCTCTCTCGCCGAGGGCGGCGGTCCAGAAGAACAGGCCGGCGGTCGCCAGATGGACCAGATTGTGCGCCGTGTTGGCGACAAACAGACCTTCCGGTCCGAGCACCGGGTTGGGTACGAAACCGGCGACGCCGGCTGCGGCGAAGGCGGCACCGAACAGACGGGCCGCACGAGTGGGTGGGAACTGTCGAAGCATCGAAATCCTCCCGTTCGTCATGACGTGATCCACGAGATACGGAGTGTCTCTCGCGGGGCTCGACTGAAATGATCGGACAGTTTCCTTGTTCATACAATGCTTTTTGGTTCAATATTTATGCTCGATCGTTCATTTGATCGGTCCAGAATCGAAAAGGCGATAGGATCACAGCATGGATGCCCTGAGCCGGATCCTGGACGGCGTCGAGATGCGCGGCAGTCTCTACTTCCCGGCCGAGCTCCGTTCGCCGTGGGGTCTCGCGGTGCCGTCCGACGAGCACGTCTGCCGCTTCCACGTCGCCGTGGAAGGCAGCTGCCACCTCACCTGTGGTGGTCGGAGAGTGCAGATCGCCCGCGGCGATCTGGCGCTGGTTCCGCACGGTCGCGATCACCTGCTGCAGGACGACCCGGCGACGCCGACGGTCGATCTCGAATCGGCTCTAGCGGAGCGCGAATACGACGGCAGGGGGGTCTTCCGCTGGGGGGAGGACGGCGTGACCTGCCGCCTCGTTTGTGGTCACTTCTCGTTCGACCGCGAAGCGGCTCGGCCGTTACTCGAGGCGTTACCGGGGGTCATCCACATCCAGGCGACACCGACCTACGACTTCCGGTGGATCGATCAGGTGATGCGCTTCATCGGTGAGGAGATGAACAGCGAGCGTCCGGGAAGTCGCGTGATCTCACGCCGGCTCTCCGAGGTGCTGTTCGTCCAGGTGATCCGCCACTACGCGGAGACCGCGAGCGAGCCGGTGCCGGTTCTGGCCGGCATCGTCGATCCGCGTCTGAGTCGTGCCCTCGAAGCCATGCATCGCGAGCTGGATCGAGCTTGGACGGTCGAAGCGCTCGCGAGCGAGGCCGGGATGTCGCGCACCGCCTTCAGCGTGCACTTCAAGAAGCTGATCGGGCGTACGCCGATCGAGTACCTGACCTCGCAACGGATGATCGAGGCCGGTCGGCTACTCCGCGCGGGAGAGAGCTCGGGGGCGGTCGCCGACCGGGTCGGCTATCGCTCCGAGGCCGCCTTCGCGCGCCGTTTCAAGCAGGTGCACGGCATCGGACCCGGCGGTTACCGCCGCTCCCGTTCCGCTGTCTCGTAACCGCTCTCCCGCGCGGGCAGCCGCCACTACTCGCTGCGCTCGAGATCGAGTAGGAAGGCGTAGTCGAGAGCCGTATCGCGGTGCTGCTTGAAGCGCCCCGTGGCGCCGCCGTGTCCCGCTTCCATGTTGGTCACCAGCAGCAGACGGTTGTCGTCCGTCTTCAAGCTGCGCAGCTTGGCGACGTACTTGGCCGGTTCCCAGTACTGGACTTGCGAGTCGTGGAGCCCCGTCGTCAGCAGCAGGTGCGGGTAGTCCTTCGCCTCGAGCTGGTCGTACGGCGAGTAGGAGAGCATGTAGTCGTAGAAGCGGCGCTCGTTCGGGTCGCCCCACTCGTCGTACTCGCTAGTGGTCAGCGGGATCGACGGATCGAGCATGGTGGTGACGACGTCGACGAAGGCGACGTGGCTGATCACCCCGTTGAACAGCTCCGGCGCCATGTTGGTCACCGCGCCCATCAGCAAGCCCCCCGCCGAGCCCCCCATCGCATAGAGATGCTCCGGGCTGGTGTAGCCCTGCTCGACGAGGTAGTGGCCGCAGTCGACGAAATCCGTGAAGGTGTTCTTCTTGGCGAGCAGCCGGCCCTGCTCGTACCACTCGCGGCCGAGCTCCTGCCCGCCACGGATGTGCGCGATGGCGAAGGCGAAGCCGCGATCGAGCAACGACAGCCGGTGCGAGCGGAAGGTGGGATCGATGCTGGCGCCGTACGAGCCGTAGCCGTAGAGCAGCAGCGGCTCGGTGCCGTCCTTGACGAAGCCCTCGCGGTAGACGATCGAGATCGGCACCTCGACGCCGTCGCGGGCCGGCGCCCACAGCCGCTCGGTGACGTAGTCGTCCGGCGAGAAACCGCCCAGCACCTCGTCCTGCTTGACGAGGGTCGACCGACGCGCCGTCATGTCGTAGTCGTAGATCGACTCGGGCGTGCTGAGCGAGGTGTACCCGTAGCGCAGCGCGGTGGTGTCGGGCTCGGGGTTGTCGTCGATCCAGGTGACGTAGGCGGGCTCGTCGAAGGCGATGCGGTGGTCGTCGCTGCCGTCCCAACGACGCACCCGTAGATGGGTCAGGGCGTTCTGGCGCTCGGTCAGCACCAGGTGATCGCGGAAGAGCTCGAACGACTCGAGGAAAACGTCGTCTCGGTGAGGGATGATCTCTCGCCATGCCTCTTTCGAGGTGTTCTCCGCCGACGCCTCCATCAGGCGGAAGTTCGGCGCCTCCCAGTTGGTGCGGACGACGAAGCGATCGCCGACGTGGTCGAGCGAGTACTCGTGGCCGGGCTCGCGCGGCGCGAAGACGTGCAGCTCGCCGGTCGGCCGGTCGGCCTGGAGGAGGAGCCGTTCGCTCGATTCCGTCTGGTCGGAGGCGACGACGAGATAGCGGTCCGACTGGGTCTTGTAGACGAAGGTGTTGAACTCCTCGTCCTCCTCCTCGTAGACCAGCACGTCGGAGGCGGGGTCGGTTCCCACGGCATGCCGGTAGGTGCGGTACCAGCGCAGCGTCTCCGGATGCTGCTGGGTGTAGAGCAGGATGCTGTCGTCGGCCGCCCAGGCCTGGTTGCCGGTGACGTTCGGGATCGTCTCGGCCAGATCCTCGCCGGTGGTCAGATCGCGCAGGCGCAGGGTGTAGAGGCGCCGACCGACGGTATCGGTGGCGTAGGCGACGAGGTTGCCGGAGGGGCTGACCTCGACTCCTCTCAGACTGAAGAACTCGTGGCCCTCGGCGAGGCGTTCGGCGTCGAGATAGATCTCCTCCTCGGCCTCGAGGCTGCCCTTCTTGCGGCAGTAGAGCGGATACTCGGCCCCCTCTTCGTAGCGCTGGTAGTACCAGTAGCCGTCTTCGAACACCGGCGCGGTCGATTCCTCCTCGGGGATGCGGGCGACGATCTCCCCGAAGAGGGTCTCCTGCAGCTCGTCGGTGTCGGCGAGCACCGCCTCGGCGTAGGCGTTCTCCGCCTCCAGGTACTCGATCACCTGCGGGTTGTCGCGCTCCCGCAACCAGTAGTAGGGATCGACGCGTACGTCGCCGTGCGCTTCGAGCTCGGTCGGCCTGGCCTCGGCGACGGGCGGCTCGAGAGCCGGCTCCGGCTCGGTCGGTGGAGCGCAGGCAGCGAGGAGAAGCAGGCCTGGCAGGCAAGGTAGAAAGATCGCGATAGAGGTACGGCGGTGCATACGAACAATCTCCCTTCGGACGTCGAGAGCAGTGATCCGGCCGGAGAGCGCATTGTCGCACAACCGATCCGACGGTTTCGAGAGGGCGTCTCGGACCGCCCACGATGCCCTCGCCTCCTCCGCCTCCCCCGGGTAGCGGCGAGGAGGCCCGCAACGGCGGGAGGGTCGTTCCGCCGGCTCGGATATCATGGTGATGCATGCGAGTCGTGTCTGCCGAATCCCGCGAGCCATCCGAGTCACCCGAGCCACCGGAGACCCCGGTGCCGTTGGTAGCTCTCGTCGGGCTGCTGGTCGTGTGGCTCGCGCCGCTGGCGTTCGGGGCGAAGGCGACGGCCGCTCCGCAGTCGCACGAGAACCAGCGCGCCGAGTTAGTGCGAACGGTCGAGCGCGAGATGGAGTCGACCCGCACTTACCACGGGCGCGAAGCGCTCGATCCCGCCGTGGTGGAGGCCCTGGGAACCGTGCCGCGGCATCGCTTCGTGCCCGAGGACCAGCGCCGCTGGGCCTACGACAATCGGCCGCTGCCGATCGGGCACGGACAGACGATCTCGCAGCCGTACATCGTTGCCCTGATGACCGACCTGCTCGATCTCGAGCCCGACGACCGGGTGCTCGAGATCGGCACGGGCTCCGGGTATCAGGCGGCGATCCTGGCCGAGATCGTCGACGAGGTCTACACCATCGAGGTCGTCGAGCCGCTCCACGAGCGTTCGTCGGCCCTGCTCGCAGAGCTGGAGTACGACCATGTCGAGACCCGCCTTGGCGACGGCTACTACGGCTGGCCGGAGGTGGCGCCGTTCGACGCCATCATCGTCACCGCCGCGGCGAGCCACGTGCCGCCGCCGCTCATCGAGCAGTTGGCGAGCCCCGGACGCATGATGATCCCGGTCGGCAGCCGCTTCATGGTGCAGCAGCTGGTCCTGGTGACCAAGAGCGCCGCCGGAGAGATCTCGCTCGAGCAGATTCTGCCGGTGCGCTTCGTGCCGCTGACCGGTGACCACGACTAGCTCGGGGGTCGTCCCGGAGGCCGTCCCGGAGGCCACAGGGGCCGAGGCGGGGAGGAGGCCGCCGCTGGTCTCGGTGGCTCTGGCCGCGGGGTTGGGACTCGCCTGCGAGATCCTGCTGCTCAGGCTGTTCTCGATCGTCCAGTTCCACCACACCGCCTACATGGTGATCAGCCTGTCGCTGCTGGGTTACGGCGCCAGCGGCACGCTGCTGGCGGTCACCCGCCGCTGGTGGATGACGCGCCTGCGGAGGCTCTTTCCATGGTGCCTGACGCTCTTCGGCCTCTCCGCCGTCGGCTGTTTCGCCGTGGCGCAACGTATCGCCGTTCATCCGGAGGAGTTGCTCTGGAGTCCCGGCCAGGTCCTCTGGATGGTGGTGCTCTACCTGCTGCTGGCGGTGCCGTTCTTCTTCCTGGGATTGAGCATCGGATCGGCTCTGATGGGATTCTCGGTCGACCGAGTCTACGCCGCCGACCTCGGAGGTGCGGGCGTCGGCACGCTGCTGGTGGTCGGCCTGCTGTGGGTCGCCGCCCCGGGAGACGCCTTGCGTCTGCTCGCCGTCGCCGGGCTGCTGGCGGCGCTGGTCGGAGCCTGGGAGCTCGACCGCCAGACGCTCGGGAGGACCGCCTTCCTGCTGTTGGCGGCCGTCGGCATCTATCTCGTGCCCTCGGCTTGGGTCGATCCCCAGCCGTCGTCGTACAAGGGACTGACCCAGGCGCTGCGGGTCCAGGGAGCGAAGCTGGTCGAGGAGCGCTCCAGTCCGCTGGCTCTCGTCTCGGTGGTCGAGAGCGGCGAGGTCCCGTTGCGGCACGCGCCGGGGCTCAGCCTGGCGGCGCCGCAGGGGCCGCCGGAGCAGGTCGGTGTGTTCGTCGACGCGGAGGCCCTGTTGCCGATACTCCGTTGGCAGCCCGAGCGGCTCGAATACCTCGGCTACTCCACCGCCGCTCTGCCGTACGCCATGGGCGAGCCGGAGGAGGTGCTGGTGCTCGGAGCGGGTGGGGGGGTCGAGGTGGCGCGAGCGCTCCATCACGGAGCCGAGTCGGTCGTCGGGGTGGAGATCGACCCGCAGATCGTCGATCTGGTTCGGACCGAGTACGGTGAGTTCTCGGGTGATCTCTACCGGCGGCCGGAGGTCGAGGTCGTGGTCGAGGACGTTCGGGGCTATGCCGCGACCGAGTCGCATAGATTCGATCTTGTCGTCTTGGCAGCGGTCGGAGGCTACGGCGGCGGCGGGCCGGCCCTGGCCGCTCTCGCCGAGAGCTACCTGCACACCGTCGAAGCGTTCGACGCCTATCTCGACTTGGTCGAGCCGGGTGGCCTGCTGACGGCGACCGTCCACGTGAAGAACCCGCCGCGCGACGCGGTCAAGCTGGCGGCGACGGCGATCCGGGCGCTCGAGCACCGCACCGAGTCCGATCCGGCCGCTTCGCTCGCCCTGATTCGTTCCTGGCAAACGGCGACTCTGGTCGTCAAGCGAGGTCGGTTGAGCGCCGCGGAGATCGAAGGCCTGCGGGAGTTCGGCCGTGAGCGGTTCTTCGATCCGATCCACTACCCCGGCATGTCCGAGGAGGAGGCGAACCGCTACAACCGCCTGCCCGAGCCGCTCTTCCACCGTGCCGTGGCGAGTCTCTTCGGAGCCGAGCGCGACCGCTTCTTGGAGCGCTACAAGTTCGATGTCCGGCCGACGACCGACGACCGGCCGTTCTTCCACCAGTTCTTCCGTTGGCGCACGCTGGGCGAGCTGGCCGCGGCGCGGGGCAGCGGCGGGCTCTCCCTGCTCGAGGCGGGCTACCTGGTGTTGATCGTGACCCTCCTTCAGGCGGTGATCCTCGGGTTCGTCCTGATCGTCGCGCCACTCGTCGTCTTGCGGCGGGACGGGGCGGCAGGTCTGCGAGGCCGGGTGGTGGTCTACTTCGGCGCTCTCGGCCTGGGATTTCTGCTGCTCGAGGTCGCCTTTTTGCAGAAGCTGATCCTGGTGCTGAATCATCCGGTCTACTCGGCTGCGGTCGTGTTGGCGAGCTTTCTCGTCTTCGCCGGTCTCGGTTCTGCCCTGGCGCCGCGGGCGCGGAGACTCTGGGGCGATCGCGCCGTCCTCTGGCTGGCGGCCGGCATCATCGGAGTGGGGGCGGGCGACCTGGCCGTGCTCGGCGCGTTCTCGGGCGCCGTGGCCGGTGCTTCGATGACGGCCCGGATCGCTTTCACGATCAGTTTGGTGGCGCCGCTCGCCTTTCTGATGGGGATGCCCTTCGCCCTCGGCCTCGGCGCCCTGAAGGAGAGAGCCGAGGACCTGGTGCCCTGGGCTTGGGCCATCAACGGCTGTGCCTCGGTGGTGAGCCCGATCGTGGCGACCCTGCTCGCGGTTCACCATGGATTCGGCTTCGTGGTTCTGCTGGGTCTGGCCGCCTACGCCGTCGCGGGCTTCTGCCGGATCCGACCGGTTCGGACCGCCGCAGCGGCGCCTACTCCTTCGCCGTGAGGAGTACGACCAGAGCGCGATCGGCACCCTCGAGCTTCGAGGTCCCGACGATCACCGTCTCTCCGGGCCTCATGCCGAACGAGGTGTTCAGTACCTCGAGTCCGGCTTTGGTCTCGGCCGGCTCGCTGCCGACGAGTCCCGAGGGTAGGCGGTCGAGAGTGAAGCGACGCACCAGCAGGCGCCGGCCTTCCAGGGTCACCGAGTTCACGAAGCTGATCTGACAGCGGTAGTCCGCGCTCGCCGGGCCGTCGAGGATGGCGGTCGCACGGTGATCGGTCCGGACGACCCCCGTCCCGAGGGAGTGGTAGCCGGTGTAGGGGAGAAAGGAGCGTGCGTCGGCGAGCGCTCGCCGTGCCGATTCGGTCAGGTGCTCCAAACCCCGGTCCCCGTTGCGCTCGGCGAGGAGGAGGCTCACCTGGAACACCTGGGCGGTCGGAACGGTGTCGGCCTCGGCGATCGCTCGGGCGATCCGCCGGTGTGTCGGTGCGTCGGTCTCGACGGTGACCACTCGAGGGTCCGTGCTGGCGACCAGACAATGTGTGGAGTCTGCGGGAGGACAGTGACTCCATGCGATCGCTTCGGCGGCCTCGGGCTCGAGCACGTCGAGCTCGTAGATGCGTTGATAGATGTGTCGCTGTTTCTCTTGCGCTCGGAGCGTCGATCGACCGGCCGTCGAGACGGCCACGATGCAGATGATCAGAGCGACGGAACGTCGAGGTCGATTCATGGTCGTGCCTCCGGGAGAGAGAGATGGGGATTGAGCACCCAGATGATCTGCGTGCCCTCGCGGGTGGCGAACTGGATTTGGCGGTTGGTGTCGCCGCGGGCGATCACACGAGGGGAAGGACTCGTGCGTTGCTCTGCGCTCGCATCGAGGGACTCCCCCCGCTCTCTATCGTCTCCGAGCGGCCTCAGGAGAAGAATCGAGAATAGGAAGGTGGCGGCGACCGCGAGGGGAAGCCACGCTCCCCGTCGAGATTCCCGACCGGCTCGCAAGACCCTGCTTCGCAGCCGCATCGCTTCTTCGGAGCTCGGAGTGGAGCCGTCGGCTGCCGGGTCCCCAGCTCGGAGCAGACGGGTCAAGCGATCTTTCTCCAGGCGGTTCATCTCGGATCGTCTCCTTCGCGCGGTCGGCGAATCGAGGGGTGCGCGAGCTCGCGCTCGAGCACGGTGCGCAACTCCTTGCGCCCTTTCGAGAGGTGCCATCGCACGGTCGCCTCGGCGATTCCCAGAAGGCCGGCGACCTCGCGGGTCGACAGCTCCTCGAGCTCGACCAACACGATGACGGCGCGTCGTTTCGGCGCCAGGCGGGCCAGGGCCGTCTCGACGGAGGCTCGGGCTACCGTAGCCGCTTCGGGATCGTCACGGCTCCTCGTCGGTCGGTCGATTTTGTGCCGGTCGCGTTTCCGGACCGTCAACCGCCGGCCGCGGTCGCGGCAAAGATTGACGGTGGTTCGTACCAACCATGCCTCGGCCGCGGCCTCTTCGGCGGGTAGGCTCTTGGCACGGGCCGCTGCGCGGAGGAAGGTCTCCTGCAGCAAGTCTCGGGCCGCCTCCGGATCGCGGGTCATGCGCCGCGCCAGGCGGTAGATGCGCCGATGCTGCCGGTCGAAGAGACGTCCTACGCGCTCGAGCGGGGCGTCGCGCGCTCCGTCTGCCTCGACCGCCGTCATCGTCATCGCGTCGTTCACATCATGCAAGACGGATGGAAGGTCTGTTCCGTTGGTGCGCATCCGTTTTTTTCCTCGACGCCGGCAGTCCGCCGTCCGGCTCGGCGCGTAGACTTTGGAAAAGGGCCGAGGAGGTGAAATGTTCAGTCTAACGCCGGAGCTCCGTGAGCTGCGCCGAGCCGTGAGCACCGAGACCTCGGCTGGCGAGTCGTCCTGGGAGCGGCTCGTCGATCTCGATTTCGCGATGGAGGCGATGGGCGGCCGCGGCTTCGACGAAGAGTACGGGGTCGTCCAGCTGTGGGAGACGGCGCGCCTCCTGAAGCTCTCACCCTTGAGTAACGCGTTGATCCTGAGCGATGTGGCCGAGCGGGAGCTCGACTTGCCGCGGTCGTACTGACCGAAGAACGAGCTCGCCAGAAGCGCGGGGCCTCAGACGTGATTGCGCAGCGCCAGCTCGCTCGGATACGGATCGAGATAGACCTGCCGTGGTAGCCAGTCGTGGACCGGGTGGCGCCTCAGGTGGTGGCGTAGCAGGGTGATCGGGACGATCAACGGCACCTGGCCGACGCGATAGGTCTCGATCACCTCGAGCAGCTCCTGTTTGTCGGCCGCGTCGAGGTGTTCCTTGAAGAAACCCATGACGTGATGCAGAACGTTCGTGTGGCCGGGTCGGCGGGCGACCTTGCGCAGCGTCTGCATGAGGACGGCGCCGTACTCCGGCAGCAGCGCGTCGAGCGATCGCCTGCCGGCATCGGCGACCAGCCGCCCGAGCTCGCGCTGGCCGGCGGGAGCATGGGCCATCAAGGTCAGCTTGTGGCGCGTATGGAAATCGATTAGGCCAGCCGGCGTCGGGTCGGCCGCCAACCGCTTGAAGCGGTAGAAGGCGAAGATCCGCTCGATGAAGTTTTCACGCAGGTGGGCGTCGTTGAGGCGCCCCTCCTCTTCGATCGGGAGCAGCGGCGCCGCTTCGATGAGGGCGGCCGCGAAGAGGCCGCGTCCCTGGCGCTTCGGCACCGTGTTCTCGTCGTAGACCTTGACTCGGAAGGCGCCGCAGCTCGGCGAGTCCTTCTTCAGCACGAAGCCGTCGAGGCAGAGCTCGTCGAGCCTCTCGAGATAGCTCTCTGACCAGCGCCGCATCGCCTCGGTGTGGTCGTTGCCCGACTTGGGCGCCACCAGGCGGGGCTTCTTCCAGTCGCCGATCAGCCGCAGGCTCTCGCGCGGCACTCCGAGCCCGATCTCGACCTCGGGGCAGATCGGCACCCACTCGACCCACTCGCCCAGGGTGTTCAGTAGAAAATCGTTCTTGACGTGACCGCCGTTGAAGCGCACCTCCTCTCCGAGCAGGCAGGCGCTGATGCCGAGGCGGAGCGTCGGGTCGTCGACGCTGGTTTGGCGATCGGAAGCGAGCACGGCGACCTCTGTCGGATCGAGTGTACGTTGGATGCATCTGCGTGGCACTCGTCGGTCGAATGATTCGTTCGGAGGCACTCGCTCGGATGCGTTCGCTTCCCTCCCTCCGATGAGCTCGTTTCGCCATGAGACCACGCTGCCGGTGTCGGCCGAGGAGGCCTGGGCCTGGCACGAGAATCAGGGCGCCTTCGGACGCCTGCTGCCGCCCTGGCAGAAGGCTCGCGTGATCCACCATCCGGAACGCCTCGTCGACGGTACCCGGCTCGAGTTCGAGCTCGTGAAGGGTCCGTTCCGCCTGCGCTGGCTGGCCGAACATCGCAACGTGCGACCCGGCCGAGGGTTCGACGACGTACAGGTCGAGGGTCCGTTTCGCAGCTGGCGCCACCGGCACGAGCTTCTACCGGAAGGCTCCGGCGAGAGCCGCTTGCGCGATCGGATCGAGTACCAGCTGCCGTTGCCACCGCTCGGCGGCTGGTTGGCGGGTCGTGCGGTGCGACGTGACCTCGAGCGCACCTTCGCGTATCGGCAGCGGGTCCTGCGGGGAGATCTCGCTCTCCACTCGGAACACCGGCAACGGCCCCGGCAACGCATCGCGGTCACCGGAGCGACCGGTCTCGTCGGGCGAGTGCTGTGCGACGTTCTGACGACCGGTGGGCACCGGGTCGTCCGTCTGTCGCGCCGGCCCACCGAGCCCGACATGGTGGGCTGGGGTCCTCGGCGGGGAGTCGATTCGCCGGCGGCGCTCGAAGGGATCGACGCGGTCGTCCACCTGGCCGGGGAGAACATCGCCGCCGAGCGGTGGACGGAGCGGCAGATGGAGAAGATCCGCGCCAGCCGGGTGGAGGGCACGGAGTGGTTGATCGACTCTCTCGAGCGCCTGGAACGGCCGCCGCGCACCTTTCTGTGCGCATCGGCGATCGGCATCTATGGTGATCGCGGCGACGAGGTACTGACCGAGGCGAGCGGTCCCGGCGAGGGCTTTCTGGCCGACGTCGGAGAGGCTTGGGAAACGGCCGCAACGCGTGCCGGCGAGCTGGGGGCACGCGTCGTCACGGCACGCTTCGGCATCGTCCTGTCGCCGCGCGGCGGGGCGCTCGGCAAGATGCTACCGGCCTTCCGACTCGGTCTCGGGGGTCCGTTCGGGAACGGTCGACAGGGGACGAGTTGGGTAACGATCGACGATGCAGTGGGAGCCCTGGTCCATCTCTTGATGGAGTCCGATGCCGAGGGGCCGTTCAACGTCGTGGCGCCCGGATCGGTCTCGAACGTCGAGCTCGCCCGGACGCTCGGCGGAGTGCTCCGCCGGCCCGCCGCGATGCCGTTGCCGGCGCCGGTCGCCCGGCTCGCCTTCGGGCGGATGGCCGACGAGATGCTGTTGGCGAGTGCCTGGGTGCGGCCCGAGCGGCTCGTCGACGCCGGGTTCGAGTTCCGCTTTCCCGAGCTCGAGGGGGCTCTACGGCATCTGCTGGGCCGGTGACGGTGGAGAGTCGAAGCCGCTCGTTGCGCACGTACGAGGCGCGCCTCGATCTGCCGCTCGAGGAGGTGTTCGCGTGGACGAGCGACGTGGAGAGGCTCGACGAGCTGACACCTCCTTGGTTCGTCCTCGAACCGGTCGCTCCCCCTCCACCGCGCCTCTTCGTCGGCGTGGAGATCGAGTATCGGTTCCGGTGGAGGCGTTTCGGCATGCGGTGGCGGAGTCGGATCACCGACTGGCGACCGCCGCACGACTTCGTCTACGAGCAGGCGTGCGGTCCCTTCCGCGAGTTCCGGCACGAGCATCTCTTCCGACCCGTGGACGGCGGTACCCTGATGGAAGATCGCGTGATCTATCGGACCTGGGGCGGTCGCTGGGTCGATCGGTGGCTCGTAGGTCCCGATCTCGATCGTGTCTTCGCCCACCGGGCGCGTGCCTTGGGGGTCGCAGCAGGCGTCGCGCGCGGACCGGAGGTCCTCGAGGCGGACGAGGAGAGCGCGTGGGGGGCGGGCGAGCGGGCCGGGATCGAAGAGGTTCGCGGTGCCGCTCAGGTCGAGGCTCCGCCAGCGAAGAGGATGCCGTGAGCGATCGCCTCGAGCTCGGCCATCGACGAGCAGACGCGCAGGTTGTCGCGCGAGCGCAGGCCGAGCTCGCGGATCGCCGGGCCACCGACGACCACCGGAATGCGCTCGTCTCGGAGCTCGCGCGCGAGGTCGCGCAGCTGCCCACCGAGGGCGGAGGAGACGGTGTCGGTGCTGACACTCATCCAGATCAGGCTCGGACTCAGTTGATCGATCGCGATCCTGAGGGACTCGACCGGCAGATTGGCGCCCAGGTTGACCGCCTCGAGGCCGGCAGCTTCGAGGACCGTGGCGGCGCAGAGAGTGGGCAAGAGATGGTGATCCTGCGGGGCCGCCCCGCCGACCGCGAGCGGTCCGCCACCGTGCGTCGACAGGAGGGTCCTCAGGCGGGCGATCGAGTTGATTGCGATGGCCGTCGCCCGATGCTCGAAGAAGATGCCCTCCGGCCGGTGCTCCCAGAGCGCGCCGATCTTCTCCATCGCGTCGCGGAGCGGCCCGTCGACGACCTGGGCCACGCTCGAGCCGCCCAGGTAGAGCGACACGATCAGCCCCTTGACCTCCTCGCTTCGTCCCTCGATCAGGTGGTCGAAGAGGGCTGTCGCCTCCTCTCCGGAGGCGGGGAAGCTCTCCGCGACCGAAGCCACGTCGGAGAGTCCCAAAAGCTCGGGGCGCGTCAGGAGCGATTCGCTATCGCGGATGTAGCGTACGGCCTCGGCGATCGGAATGCGGCGATGGCCGCCGGCGGTACGGTTCGCTGCTATGGTGCCGTCGTCGACCCAGCGCTTGACCGAGGACTCGCTGACACCGATGGCCTGGGCGAGCTCGCGGGGAGTGAGAACGGGTTTCATCGGATGGGAGGCGGTGAGCTGGACGATTCGGCCGATCCTGGCAGACGGTTCGAGGATGCGTCAATCGAGACCGGGCGCGTGGTTCTCTCGGTCGTTCCGCCGGCGTCGTCCGAGCGGGTCGGTGCTCCGGTCTGGAAAGTGTCTTCGTCAGCGCGACCGTTTTGGACGTTTGGATCTGCTGTGGGAGGCTACATCGAATGCGACGCTCGCTGATCTGGTTTCGATCCGACCTGAGGGTCGACGACAATCCGGCCCTGGCCGGTGCGGTGGATGCGGCGGACGAGGGCGTCGTGGCGCTCTTCTTCGTCACCCCGGAGCAGTGGGAGGCGCACGACTGGGGCGCCGCGAAGCGGTCGTTCGTGTTGCGAGCCGCTCGGCGGCTCGCCGATTCGCTGGGCGATCTCGGCATCGCGTTGCGGGTCGTCCGGCGGGACACCTTCGCCGACTGCGCGGACGCGATCGTCGACTTGATGGACCAGCTCTCCCTGGACGGCTTGTTCGCCAATCGGGAGTACGAGGTCAACGAGCGGGGCCGGGACGAGGAGGTCGAAAGGCGCCTCCGCGAGGCGGGGCGCGAGGTGCACTGGTTTCACGACCAGACCGTGCTGCCGCCACGGCGCATCGAAACCCAGGCCGGCGATTTCTATTCGGTCTTCTCGCCGTTCGAGCGACGCTGGATCGAGATCCTGGAGCAGGACGGAATTCCGTCCGCTCGTGACGCTCCCGCCCGATCGGGCGGTGCGCTCGTGGACGATGCCGGGGTCGAGCTGCTCGAAGAGGAGCTGCCCGAGGTCGACGATCGCATCCTCGAGCACTGGCCCGCCGGCGAGGAGGAGGCGATCGACCGGCTGGAGCGCTTCGTCGAGGGGCGGATCATGGCCTACGATGACGACCGCGATCGCCCGGACCTCGAGTCGACGAGTCGCCTGAGCCCGTATCTGGCCGCCGGGGTGCTGTCGATCCGGCGCTGCTTGGAGGCGGCGGTGGAGGCCAACAAGGGCGAGCTCACCGGGAACTCGAAGGGCATCGAGACCTGGATCAGCGAGTTGGTGTGGCGGGAGTTCTACCGCCACGTCCTGGTGGGCTATCCGAGGGTCTCGAAGAACCGCGCCTACCGGCCCGAGACCGAGGCGGTCGAGTGGCGCGACAGCACCGAGGACTTCGAAGCCTGGTGCGAGGGCCGCACCGGAGTGCCGTTCGTCGATGCCGGGATGCGGCAGCTGGCGGCGACCGGCTGGATGCACAATCGGCTGCGGATGGTCACGGCGATGTTCCTGACCAAGGACCTGCTGCTCGACTGGCGGCTCGGCGAGCGCCACTTCGCCCGCCACCTGGTCGACCTCGACCTGGCGAACAACAACGGCGGCTGGCAGTGGTCGGCTTCGACCGGCACCGACGCGGCGCCGTACTTCCGCATCATGAACCCTTGGACGCAGGGCCGGCGCTACGACCCCGACGAGGCGTTCGTGCGGCGCTGGGTACCGGAGCTCGAGGGCGCCGAGGAAGGGACCCTCCACGACCCGAAGCGTCTCGCAAAGTCGATCGACGAGGAGGATCTCGACTATCCGCTGCCGATCGCCGAGCACAAGGCGGCGCGGATCCGAGCCGTCGAGGCGTTCGAGGCGATCAAGGAGGAGTGAGGATGCCCGAAGCCGCAGAGGTCGCCCTGATCGGGTTGGGCGTCGTCTCGGGTGGGATGACGCTGGTGTGGGCGGCGAGCCTGATCCCGCGCGACGTCGGCGTCGTGGACGTCTTCTGGAGCTTGGGCTTCGTGCTGTTGGCCTGGCTCTACCGGGCGCTCTTCGACTTCCCGCAGTCGGAGCGTGCGGTGTTGGTGCCGATCCTGGTCACCGTCTGGGGTGTCCGCCTGGCGCTCCATCTCGCTCGACGGTGGTGGCGTGCCGACGAGGAGGATCACCGCTACGCGGCGATGCGTCGCAAGCGGGGTGGAAGCTTCTGGTGGCGGAGTCTGTACGTGGTCTTCTGGTCGCAGGCCGCGCTGCTCTGGGTCGTCGCGATGCCTCTGCTACAGATCCAGCGGGTGGCGCGACCGGTCGAGCTCGGATGGCTCGACTGGGTCGGAATCGTCGTCTTCGCGATCGGCTTCGTCTTCGAGAGCGTCGGCGACTATCAGTTGCAGCGCTTCAAGAGCGATCCGGCGAACGACGGGGAGGTGATGGACGAAGGATTGTGGCGCTACACCCGCCATCCGAACTACTTCGGAGACGCGATGGTGTGGTGGGGGCTGTCGCTCATGGCGCTCGCGACGCCGGGCTCGGTTTGGGTCCTGGTCGGGACGGCGGTCATGACGCTCCTCTTGCTGCGCGTCTCCGGCGTCGCTCTCCTCGAGAGGGACATTGCGGAGCGCCGACCGGAGTACGAGGCGTACAAGCGGCGCACCAACGCCTTCTTCCCCTGGTTGCCGTCGAGCGAGGCCTGAGGGCGCGCGCTCCGAGGGTGTGCGGAGCCCCGAGTTACGACAGACCGAAGAGCTGCGAGGCGGCGCTGCGCAGGCGTTCGAGCAGGGAGATCGCCCGTGGGCGGTCGTCCGGCGTCGCCCGAGCTGCGAAGTGGCTCGCGTCCTCGGGCGGGTCGAGGGTGCGCCCGATCGCGGCGAGGTAGGCGCAGCCTCGCTCGACGATGCGCCGCCTGAGGTCGGGGGGTAGAGGCCGTTCGTCCATGACGTCGAGCGAGAAGCGGCGAGTGGCGTCGCGCTCGTCGAGTTCTTACGCCGTCGCGGGCTGTGCCGGATGCACCATCAGGTTCCTGAGCTCGATGAGACCGCGCCGGATGTGGGTCTTGACGGTGCCGAGCGGCATGCCGGTCTCGTCGGAGATCTCGCGGTGACTCATGCCCTGATAGACGGAGAGCTCGATTACCGAACGTTGCTCGGGCCGCAGCTGCTCCATGGCGCGGGCGGCGAGGGCCGCGTCGGCCTTCTCTTCGATAGTGGACTCGAACGCGACCAGTCCCTGGGGAACCGCCTCGATGTCCTGGGTCTGCGGGCGGCGCGTCGACCTGCGATAGCGGTCGATTAGCTTGCGCCGCGCCACCATGCCGACGAAGGTCGACTCCTTGGCCTTCGACTCGTCGTACTTGGCCGCGTTCTGCCACAGGGTGAGAAAGACCTCCTGGACGGCGTCCTCCGGGTCGTTCTTGGCGTGCTGGCGAGCCATCCACCAGATGACGCGCTCGTAGCGCTGGACGAACTCCTCGACGGCGGCCGTGTCTCCAGCAGCGATCCGGGGAAGTAGTGGTTGACTCATGGTCTTGACTCCTTTTTCGGAGGACGGTCGATGTATCTCGTGGTGTGAGATGAAAGAAGGGGCCGGACGCGAGCGCCCGACCCCGGGTTTCCGTCAGGGCAGCAGCACCGTGTCGATCACGTGGATGACGCCGTTGCTGG
>JAWVZD010000003.1:0-16493 GCA_033722395.1 Thermoanaerobaculia bacterium
ACAACCGAGGAGCGACATCGGCGACCTCGACGAGCTCGTCGAGTCGGTGCGCGCCAAGGGAGTCCTCGAACCGATCCTCGTCCGCCCTAACCCCGACCGCGAGCCGGGGGGCGGTTCGCACTACCGGATCATCTCCGGGGAGCGTCGGTATCGGGCCGCCGCCCGCGCCGAGCTGGTCGAGGTGCCGATCATCGTCATGGACGTCGACGACGAGGAAGCGCTCGAGATCGGTCTGATCGAGAATCTGCAGCGCAAGGACCTGACCCCCTTCGAGGAGGCGGAAGGCTACAAGGCCCTCGGGGAGCGGTTCGCCTACACCCACGAAGAGATCGCCGAGGCGATGGGGAAGAGCCGCACCGTGATCACCGAGAGCCTGTCGTTGTTGAATCTTCCGGCCGAGATTCGCCGTCTCGCCGACTCTCTCGGGGTCACCTCGAAGTCGCTGCTTCTCGAGGTCGGCAAGCTGGGGGATCCCGAGGAGATGCGCCTGGCGATCGAACAGGCGGCCGAAAACCGGTTGAACCGCGACGAATTGCGACGCCGCACCCGCCGACCCCGCAAGTCGGCTCCCAAGAGTGGCACGGCCAAGAAGCCCTACGTCTTCCGCTTTCGCGCCCCCGACAAGAGCTACAAGTTGTCGCTGAGCTTCCAGAGCGAGACCGTCGAGCGGGAGGATCTGATCGACGCCCTCGAGCAGACCCTCTTCGAGCTACGGCGGGCGCAGCGCCGCCAACGCCCCTGAAGTCGACGGTATCCTTTCCCTGAAGTAGCACTTCAAGAAATCGCACAACCCGGCTGAGCTGAGGGAAGAGGAGGCCCGAGGCTCGGACAAGTCGCGTTAGTAAGTTTACATAATCTATCTTATCGGACCTTTCGTCGCGAGCGGTTTCGCCTCGAATGCCCCGCTACAGCCCGCTCGATACCCACCACCCGGCCCCCTCGGCTCTGCGCATCCGCATCGACTCCCCGCCGCTCACCCCACCGAGGTCGCTGCGTAGTATCCTCCCTCCGGTGCACTACGTCCGTCGCCTCGACCGCTACGCCGTATCGGAGATCCTCGGGCCGCTCCTGCTCGGATTTCTGATCTACACGTTCATCATCCTGGCGCAGTTCCTCCTGCAGTCGGCGGAGATGATCGTGCGCCGCGGTGTGCCGGCGCCGATGGTCGGAAAGCTCCTGGCGCTGTCGCTCCCCAACATCGTCGTCATCACCATCCCGATGTCGTTCCTGTTCGCCATCCTGGTGGCGATCGGACGCCTCTCGGCCGACAGCGAGCTCGTCGCCATGCGGGCGAGTGGCGTCAGCTTGCTGTCGCTCTACCGCCCGGTTCTGCTGCTGTCGCTCGTCCTGGCGATCCTCAACACCTACTTGATGTTGACCCTCTTGCCGGCCGGCAACCACGCCCTGCAGCGGCTGCGGATCGACATCGTCACCGAGAGCATCAACAAGCAGGTCGAGCCACGGGTCTTCTACGACGAATGGCCGGGGTTCATGCTCTACGTCTGGGAGTCGCCCCCCGAGCAGGAGCTGTGGCAGGGGGTCTTCCTGGCCGAGACGAAACCCGGCCAGGACGCCCAGATGACGGTCGCCGACCACGGCCAGGTGCACGTCGACGAGACCGGCGAGAGGATCCTCCTCGAGCTCCAGCAGGCGACCACCCACCGGGTCGATCTCGACAAGCCCGACAAGTACCACATCATCCACCACCGCACTCTCGAGCGCCTCGTCGAGGACCGCTTCGCCTCCACCCAGCGGGCCAAGGTCTCGGCCTCGAAGGGCCTGCGTGAGAAGACCATTCCCGAGCTCCAGCGCGACATCGCCGATCCCGACTTTCCGGAGCAGCTCCGCAACCTGGCGCGGGTCGAGATCCACAAGAAGTTCTCGCTCCCGGCAGCCTGCCTGGTGTTCGGCTTGATCGCCCTGCCGATGGGCTTCGGTAGCCGCCGCGGTGCCAGCAAATCGACCAGCTTCGCCCTGTCGATCGTCATCATCCTGTTCTACTGGGTGGTGATCAACAACGGCGAGGAGGCCGCCCGGGTCGGCAAGATCCCGGCCTGGCTGGCGATGTGGCTGCCGAACATCGTCCTCGCTGCCTTCGGTTTCTACCTCCTGGCGCGCCGCAACAGCGACAAGAGCCTGATGCTGCGAAATATCGACCGCTGGATGCAGCGCCATGTCTGGACCCGGCTCGCCCGCCTGCGCGAGCGCCGACAGCAGCGCAGCCGCGAGCGCGGTCGTGCCGCCTCCACGGCTGCCGCGTCAGCCGACGCGACGGAGTCGGACGAAAAGGCGAGCTCGACGAGCCTGAGCGCGCCGCACCGCGTCCATCCACCCGATCGACAACTGGTGCTCCGCCTGCCCCGATTTCAATGGTGGTCACCCAGTCTGCTCGATAGCTACGTCGCCAAGCTCTTCACGCGGGTCGGCCTGCTGGTGATGCTGTCGATGCTGGTGGTGTTCATCGTCGGGGACTTGACCGAGATCGCCGACGACCTGCTGAACAACCAGGTGCCGGGAGAGACGGTCTTCCGCTACTACCGCTATCTGTCACTGCAGATGCTCTACGAGTTGGCGCCGGTGGTCGTGCTGGTGACCACCCTGGTGGTCTTCGGTCTGCTGTCGCGGACCAACGAGGTAATCGCCTGCCGCGCCGTCGGCATCAGTCTCTACCGCCTGTCGATCCCGGTGCTGGTCTGCTCGGCGATCCTCGCTCTGGGTTGTTTCTATCTGCAGGCCGAGGTCCTGCCGACGACGAATCGGAAGGTGGCACGCATCAAGGACCAGATCAAGGGACGCGAGCAGCCCCGCATCTACCGCCGTGCCGACCGGCAGTGGCTCTACGGCCAGGGGCGCTACATCTACTACTTCCAGACCTACGACCCGAGCGACAAGTCGCTGACCCGCCTGCAGGTCCTCGAGTTCGACCCCGAGATCGAGTTGGTGCGCCGCCTGTACGTCTCCGAGGCGACCTATCTCGGCGAAGGCCGCTGGCGCTTCGAGAGCGGTTGGACGCGCCGGTTCGATGGCAATCGGGTGGTCGAGTACCGGAAGTTCGACCAACCGGTGGTCGATCGTTTTCCCGAGACGCCGGAGTACTTCGAGTCCGACCTGAAGCCGCCCGAGCAGATGAGCTACCGCGAGCTCGACGACTACATCCGGGACCTCGAACGGAGCGGCCAGCAGGTACCGGAGATGAAGACCGACCTCCACGCCAAGGTCGCCTACCCCGCCGCGACGGTGGTGATGGCCCTCGTGGCGCTCCCCTTCGCCTTCCGGTTGGGCCGCAAGGGTGCTCTCTACGGGCTCGGCCTGTCGGTCGTGCTCGGCATGGTCTTCATCGCCATCTACCATTTCTTCACCACCCTGGGACAGACCGGCGCCCTGCCTCCCCTTCTGGCGGTCTGGGCGCCCTCGATCGCCTTTACGGTCCTGTCGATCTACCTCTTCCTCGGCGTGCGCACCTGAACCTCCGGCGCCCCCTCTCCGGACGCGGTGTCCGCGGGCCGCGGCGCTGATACAATCCGCCGCCGCCGATGCTGGTCTTCTTCGCCTTCCTGCTCTGTCTGGTCTGGGGCAGCGCCTCGACCCTCTTCTGGATTCCGGAAGAGGAGCTCGGGCGCGGCTACTTCCAGATGAACGCCCTGGTGATCCTCGGCCTGCTGAGCCTGGCGGTGGCGTCGCGCCTGCTGCATCCGTTCGAGCCGTTCGCCTCCGCCCCCGTCGTCGGCGCGACAGCGCTCTATACCGCTTCCGCAGGAGCGCTGCTCTACTACGGCCTGGTGTGGCGCCAAGCGTGGTCTCTGGTGCGCTGGGCCGCCGCCCTCGTCGTCGGTGCTCTCGGCGTCGGCCTGTGGGTGCTGGCACCGGGTCTGCTGGCGCCCACCGTCGTCGCGCCGCCGCACCAGCTGTCACTGGCTCGGGTGGCCCTGTTCAGCTCGGCACTGCTCCTCGGCTGGGGCCTCGTCACGATGCTGCTCGGTCACTGGTACCTGGTGGCGCCGAAGCTGCGCTTCCGGCATCTGACCGTCTTCTGCTGGGTCCTCCTCGGCGCCGTCGGGCTGAAGCTCGGTGCCTTCGCCGCCAGCCTGCTGGCCGCCGCCGCGGTCGATCCCCTGCTCTCACCCCACCCGTGGCGGCTGCTGACGACCCTGTCGGGCGACGGCATGTTCTTCTGGATCCGCGTTCTCTGGGGCCTCGCCGGTCCGTTGCTCCTCGGTGTGATGTCGCTCACCTGCGCCCGCCGGGGGTCGAACCAGTCGGCGACCGGCATCCTCTACGTCCTGGTGGTCGGCACCTTCGTCGGCGAGATCACCGCCTACTACCTGACCCTGACCACCGGGGTCCCGGTCTAGAGGCCCTGGGACCGCCGTGCGACTACGCACCCAGTGCCGCTCCTGCGGCCTCCCCTACCCCGCCCGCCTCGAGCCCGACAGCACCGAGCTGACCTGTCCCAACTGCCAAAAAGCGATCGCCGTCGCCTCCGAGGGTTGGGAAACCGAGCCGGTGCCGCGGGTCGAGCGCTGTCCGCTCTGCGGATCGAAGCACCTCTACCGGCAGCGTGACTTCAACCGCGCACTCGGCTGCCTGCTGGTCGCGATCGGCGCCGCGCTGGTGCCCTGGACCTACGGTCTGTCGCTGATCGTCCTGTCGGCGGTCGACTTCTGGCTCTACCGACGCTTGCGCACCTCGGTGGTCTGCTACCGCTGTGACACGGTCTATCGCGACGCCGAGCCGCTCGAACGCCAGGGGGAGTTCGATCTGCTGAAGCACGACGTACTGAAGTACGGCAAGAGCTGGGAGTCGAGCGAAGCGCCGGAAGGATGATCCGGCGGCACGGCGGCGCTCAGGCGCCGGTGGCGGCACCGACTTCGTCGCCCAGCCCGGCGGCCGCGCGGAGCGCTCGCGCCCGATCGGTGCGCTCCCAGGTGAAGTCGTCCTCGTCGCGGCCGAAGTGGCCGCCGGCCGCCGTCCTACGGTAGATCGGCCGCCTGAGGTCGAGCGTTTCGATGATCTCGCTCGGCGTGAGCGGGAAGTGCTCCCGCACCAGAGCCTCGATCTGCCGGTCGGGAATCGCCCCGGTGCCGCTCGTCATGACGTGGACCGAGACCGGCTCGGCGACACCGATGGCGTAGGCGAGCTGCACGGTGGCCCGACCGGCCAGACCGGCCGCCACCAGGTTCTTGGCGACGTAGCGCGCCATGTAGGAGGCCGATCGATCGACCTTCGTCGGGTCCTTGCCGGAGAAGGCGCCGCCGCCGTGGCTGGCCATGCCGCCGTAGGTGTCGACGATGATCTTGCGGCCGGTGACGCCGCAGTCCCCCTTCGGCCCGCCGGTGACGAAGCGACCGGTCGGGTTGACGTGGATGATGGTGTCGTCGTCGAACAGGGAGGCGTCGACGGTCGGACGGATGACGCGGTCGATGACCAGCTGCCGCAGATCCTGCTGCGAGATGTCGGGGATGTGCTGCGTCGACACCACGACGGTGTGGACCCGAACCGGCTCGAGACCGCGGTACTCGATCGTCACCTGGCTCTTGCCGTCCGGGCGGAACTGCTCGACCTCCCCCGACTTGCGCACCTCGGCGAGGCGCCGCGTCAGAGCGTGCGCCATCGTGATCGGCAGCGGCATCAACTCGGGCGTCTCGCGGCAGGCGTAGCCGAACATCAGGCCCTGGTCGCCGGCACCCCCGGTGTCGACCCCCATGGCGATGTCGGCCGACTGCTGGTCGATCGAGCACAGCACGGCGCAGTCGTCGGCGCCGAAGCCCCAGCCCGGATCGGTGTAGCCGATCTCTCGGATGGCGTCGCGCGCCACCTCCGGATGGTCGATCTCGGCGTCGGTAGTGATCTCTCCGGCGAGGATCACCAGGCCGGTCGTGACCAGAGTCTCGCAGGCCACCCGACCGCTCGGATCCTGCCGTAGCACTTCGTCGAGGATGGCGTCCGAGATCTGATCGGCGACCTTGTCGGGGTGGCCTTCGGTCACCGACTCCGAGGTGAACAGATAGGTGTCGTCCTGGGTCATGTCGTCACGCCTGCCGTGAAATCGGGATCTCGAGGCCCGGGAGGCGGTGCACCGGAGCGTGCGCTCCGACGCCTCGAATCGGGCACCTGGAATCGCGTCATCGTACCAAGGGGTCTCGAAACCGGTCAAACCTCGCGCGCCGGCGCAGTCGGGTTCTCAGACCGGCCAGCGCCGCGGGCCGCGCTGCGGCTCGACCAGGCCGTAGAAGAGGCTGCAGAGGGCGTGGAAGCTGGCCAGGGAGAAGGCCTCGCGGCGCGACGCCAGCCCCCCGGTCAGCGAGCCGATGATGCCGCCGCGACGACGTGTCCCGGGTACCTTGACCGGGCCGTCGACGTCGAGCGTCTGGGTGAAGCGCTCGGGGATCTCGATCGGTCCGCTGCCGCCCGCCGCGGTGCCGATGTCGGTCGCGATCACCACCCAGCAGAGGACGAAGTCGTGACTCGAGCCGTCGATCTCCAGACTCTCCAGTCCTTCCCCGGTACCGACGCAAAAGGCGGCGCGATCCTCCGTCGCGGCCCGCAGCCGCTCGGCCTCGCGCCGCGCCGCGGTCAGGGTGGTCTCGACGTGGGTCCAGGCACTCGATGGCTCCGGCCCGGCGGGTGCTTGGCGCACGGCGAGAGCCGGGTCGCGTCCCAGGCCGTCCAGATAGCGGCGGAAGCCGTCCCGCACCCCGAGCAGCTGCTCGGCGTCGCGGCTCGCCACCAGCACTTCCGCGCTATGCTGGAGCCTGCTCCAGAACTCCTTTCGGTTCGAAGCCATGATCGAGAGCCTACGGAACAGGTCGGTCAAGGATATTCGCCGCTTGCGGCGCAGTAAAGGCGACCGTGCCCTGCTCGAGGGGCCACATCTTCTCGAGGAGGCGGTCGACGCCAAGATCGAGATCGAGTACGTGCTCGCGACCCCCGACGGGCTCGCCGAGCGGCGATCGCTCTTCGAGCGTCTGACGGTGCCGGTGCACACCATCCGACCCGACATCCTCGAGCGGATCACCGACGCCGACTCGCCGCGTGGCTCGGTGGCGGTGGCACGACTGCCGCGCGGCGACGCCGAGCAGCTGCCGCCCGTCGAGCGGGGCGTCTACGTCTACGCGGTCGGTCTCCAGGACCCCGGCAACCTCGGGGCGGTGGCACGCGTGGCGGAGGCCTCCGGAGCCGCCGCCCTGGCGATCGCGCCCGACAGCGTCCACCCCAACCACCCGCGCGCCCTGCGGGGCTCCGCAGGTAGTCTGCTCCGCCTGCCGGTCGCCGTCGGCGTCACCGTCGAGGCGCTGTCGGATCGCCTCGCCGCAGTCGATCCGCGCTGGATCGCCCTGACCGCCGAGGGTGGCGCGCACCTCTACTCCACCCCGCTCGAGCCACCGTTGGTACTCGCCCTCGGCGCCGAGCGCGGGCTCGATCGCGCCGTCGAGGCCCATTGCGATCTGCGCCTCGCCATCCCGATGGAGCCGCCGGTCGACTCGCTCAACACGGCCGTGGCGGCCGCACTGACGCTCTACGAGATCCGCTTCGGTCGCAACGCCTCGCGCTGAGCGGCTCAGCTGTCCGCCGCCTCGCGCAGCGCCGTCGTGAACGCCGGCGTGAATTCGTGCAGATCGCCGACGTAGCCGTAATCGGCGACCGAGAAGATCGGCGCGTTCGGATCGCGATTGATCGCCACCACGGTCTTCGATCCCTTCATGCCGACCAGATGCTGGATCGCGCCCGAGATCCCCAGTGCGACATAGAGCTTCGGACTGACGGTCTGCCCGCTCGAACCGATCTGTCGGTCGCGCGGCAGCCAGCCGTTGTCGATCACCGGCCGGCTCGCCGCCAACTCGGCGCCCAGAGCTTCCGCCAGATCCTCGGCGACGCTCATCTTCTCACCGTCGCCGATCCCCCGGCCGACGGCGACGATCATCCCGGCCTGACTCAGATCGACCTGGTCGCCGCCGACCTCCTCGGTTCCCAGCAGCTCGCGATCCGGCTCGGGATCGGCAGAGAGCGCAAAGCGCTCGACGGGCGCTTCGCCAGATCGGGCGCCGTCGGCCGAGAACGAGCCCGACTGCACCGAAACCAGCACGCTCGCCCCGCCCCGCACGGCGACCTTCGAGGTCAACTTGCCGCCCAGCACCGGGCGCTCCCACAAAAGACCGTCGTCGGCGCTCTCGAAGCCGGTGACCTCGGGGACCAGCGCCGCGTCGACGCGCTGCGCCAGCAGGCCCAGGAAATCGACCGTCTGATAGGTGTGCGGCAAGACCACGACCGACGGCTGGACCGCATCGACCACCTCCACCAGGGCACCGACGTAAGCACCGGGCGTATAACTCGCCAGCGCCTCGTGCTCGACGACGTGGAACTTGGCGAGGGCGAAGGCCGACACCTCCTCCACGGCCGCATCGAGCCCCTCGCCGAGGAGCACCGCCTCGACCGAGCCGCCGAGGGTCTCCGCCACGCTCTGTCCAGCAGCGATCGCCTCGCGCGACATGCGGTGCAGTCCGCCTTCGCGCTGTTGCAGAACGACCAGAACGGGATTCGCCATCACAGCACCTTCGCTTCCCTGCGGAGTCTCTCCACCAACTGCCGGGCCGCCACCTCGGCGTCACCCTCGAGGATCTCGGCGCCCTCGCCGCTCTCCGGAAAACCGACCGAGACCACCTCCGTTAGCGCCCCGGCGGCGCCCGTCGCCTCCGGTGCGAGATCGAGGTCGCTGGCGCCGACCTCCGAGAGCTCCTTTTTCTTCGCCTGCATGATGCCACGCAGCGAGGCGTAGCGCGGGTGGTTCAACCCGGCCTGGATCTCGAGCACCGCCGGCAGGCGGAGGCGCACGATCTCGTTGACGCCGCTCTCCATCTCGCGCACGACGCGCGCCGTCCCTTCCTCCTCGACCTCGACGCCCATCACCAGCCAGGCGTGAGGCCAGCCGAGGTGGCCGGCGATCACGCCGCCGGTGGCGCCGAAGCCGACGTCATCCGACTGCGAGCCGGTCAGAACCAGGTCACACTCCTCGCGCTCGATGGCGCGGGCGAGTGCCGCACCCGTGGTCGAGGCGTCGCCCCCCTCGAGCGCGTCGTCTCGCAGATGGACGGCTCGATCCGCGCCCACCGCCAAGGCCTTGCGCAGTGCCTCCTTGGCGCGCTCCGGGCCGAGGGTGAAAACCACCACCTCGCCCTCCGACGCTTCGGCCAGCTGGAGCGCCTCCTCCAGGGCGTACTCGTCGCTCTCGTTGATGACGAACGGGACATCCTCTTCGTCGATCCACCGTTCGTCGCGGCGCAACCGCAGACGCGCCTCGGTGTCGGGAACCTGCTTGATACAGACGGCGATTCGCATCCTTCGAGCTCCTCGGGGTCGGGTTCCTCGGGGTCGGGCGGAACTGTTCGGGGTCCGACCCGCGAACAGGGCCGGAACGGCAAGCTTCACTCTATCAGACCGCGAGGCGGCCCTCGAGGCGTCCACTGCCACCGGCCGGATTGTTGGACAGCGCGCAGAGGCCGTGTTAGCTTCTCTCTCGCCCGGACCCGTGCCACCCCGTACCGAGGTCCGAGGCGAGCTCTCCCGTGTCAGCCGCCCTGCTCACCGTACTGGCCCAGGCTCACGCCGACGCGCCCAGCATCTTCGAGCTCTTCTGGCGCTCGGGGCCGATGGCGAAGTTCGTCCTCGGCTTGCTGGTGGCGCTGTCGCTGGGATCGTGGGCGATCATGCTGGGCAAGTACCGCCAGCTCAAGCGCTCGGCCGCCGCGACGCGCAAGTTCCTGGCGACCTTCCGCAAGAGCTCCCGCTTCAGCGAAGTCAACCAGGCGGCCGAGGGGCTCAAAGACTCGCCCCTGGTGGGCATCTTCAAGTCGGGCTACATCGAGATCGACGCCCAGATCAAGGCGCTGCGCTCGGACAGCGGCCGGGGGGAAGGCCCCGCCTACCGGATGAAGTCGTTCGGCGGCCTGGAGCGCAGCCTCAGGCGCGCCGTCGCCGCCGAGCTCCAGGTGCTGCGGCGGGGTACGGGCTTTCTCGCCACCACCGCCTCGGCGAGCCCTTTCATCGGCCTGTTCGGCACCGTCTGGGGCATCATGGTGGCGTTCCAGGACATCGGCCTGTCGGGCTCCACCTCGCTGGTGGCGGTCGCCCCCGGTATCGCCGAGGCGCTGATCAACACCGCCGCCGGCCTGGCCGCCGCCATCCCGGCGCTGCTGGGATACAACTACTTCGTCAATCAGATCCGCGACTGGCGCTCCGAGCTCGACGATTTCGTGCTCGAGTTTCTCAACCTGGCGGAGCGAAACTTCACCTGATCGACCCCTGACATGGCCTTCGGAGTCGGCCCACACGACAGCGATGACGAGCAGTCGATGGCGGACATCAACGTCACGCCGCTGGTCGACGTGATGCTGGTCCTGTTGATCATCTTCATGATCACCGCTCCGATGCTCCACCAGGGGATCGAGGTGGCCCTGCCGCGCGCCGAGGCCGATGCGATGCCGCAGCGGGCCCAGGATCCGCTCGTCATCTCGGTGAACCGGGACGGCCTGGTCTTCCTGCAGGATCAGCCGATCCATCAGTCGCAGTTGGTGGAGCGACTGACCTCCCTGTTGGGTGCGCGCGGCGAGGAGACGGTCTTCCTCAAGGGGGACCGCGAGGTCGCCTACGGACGCATCGTCGAGGTCCTCGACCTGCTCCACCAGGGCGGCATCGTCAACGTCGGTATGGTCACCGAGAAACCACGGCGCACTCCCTGAACGATGGGCCTCCCCGTCTGATGAACCTCCCGGTGCGATGAACCTTCCCGTCCGAGACCTGATCAACGAGCGCACGAAGCGCATGTCGCGACGGGCACGGGCCTACGGTCTGACCGCCTCGATCGCCTTCCACGTCGTGCTGGTGGCCGCCGTCTTCCTCGTGCCCGGGCTCTCCGCCGAGGATCGGGAGATGCCCGAGTACGTCGCGGTGCAGATCGTGCCGGCACAGATGCTCGGCACCAGCACGCCGACGCCGGCTCCGGAGCCGAGCCAGCCTCGCCAGGAGACACCCGTCGTCGACGCGGAGCCCGAGCCTGAGCCGGAGCCCGAGCCCGAACCACGCGACGAGCGGCCGGCCCCGCCGACCCCGAGTCAGGAGCGCCGTCCTTCGCCGCCCCGTCCGAAGCCGGTCGAGACCCGCGACGCAGGCTCCTCGGCGCTCCAGCAACGCGAAGGATCCCCCACCGGCAGCCGTCTCGGTACGTCGAACTTCGGCGCCGCCGTGGCCGGCTTCGACAATCCCGACTTCACCTACGACTACTACGTCGATCGCATGCTGGCCCAGATCCGAGAGAACTGGGTGCGACCGCCGCTCGGCGGCCGGGTCGAGGCGATGATTCGATTCCGCATCCTGAAGGACGGCAAGGTGGTGGATGTCGGCATCGCCCAGTCCTCGGGCTACAACTCCTTCGATCTCGCGGCACTCAGAGCCGTGCAGTCGGCCTCGCCTCTGCCGCCTCTGCCGCAGAGCTTCGATCACGACTCCCTCGGCGTGAACCTGGTGGTACGCTGAGGCCGCCGCCTCTCCGGAGACAGGAACCGATGCCAACTAGCCGCACCCCCACTCTGTCCGCCCTGGCCTGCCTGGCCGTTCTCCTCGTCGCCCTGCCGCTCGTCGCGCAGAGCGAGAGCGGCGAGCAGGAGCCCACCTTGACACTCGTCCTCGAGGGCAACGCGCGACCGCAGCTGCGCCTCGCCATGCCACCGTTCCAGGGGCTCGGCGCTGTTCCGCCGACCCGGCTCGAAGCGATCAACGAGCTGCACGAGACCTTGCGGGCCGACCTCGAGGCCTCGGGGATCTTCGTCATCCAGGGGCCGGAGGAGCTCTCGGTCCTCGACCTGACCGGCGAGACGGCGCACGACATCGATCAGTACCGCTCGCTGGGCAACGAGGTGGCGCTCGAGGCCGAGGTGCACGAACGCTCCGGCCGCCTCGTGGTCGAGGGCCGAGTGGTCGACCTGGGGAGCCGCAAGGACGTCCTGGCGAAGCGTTACCGGGGCGACTACTCGATCGTGCGACGCATCGCCCATACCTTCTCCGACGACGTCATCCTCCACTTCACCGGCCGGAAAGGGCTCGGCCTGACCTCGATCGCCTTCTGGTCGGACCGTAGCGAGTTCCGCGAGATCTACGTCATGGACTACGACGGGCACAATCAGCGCCAGATCACCGCCCACAAGTCGATCTCGATGTCGCCTACCTGGAGCCCGCAACTCGACGGCCTGGCCTACGTGTCGTACTTCGCCGGTTCTCCGGGTGTCTACTTCGCCGATCTGGCCACCGGCCGCAAGAGCCCGATCGTCGCCGACGACTACCACAACGCGGCGCCTTCCTTTTCTCCCGACGGACGCCAGATCGTCTTCGCGCGCTCGTTGGGGGGCAATTGGGACATCTTCGTCGCCGACCGCGACGGCCGCAACGAGCGCCGGCTGACCCACTCGCCGCAGATCGACACCAACCCCTCCTGGAGTCCGAACGGGCGCGAGATCGCGTTCACCTCCTCGCGTTCCGGACGGCCGCAGATCTACCTGATGGACATCGAAGGAGCCAATCTGCGCCGGGTGAGCTTCGACGGCGACTACAACGACGGCGCCGCCTGGCATCCGGCCGGCACCCACGTGGTCTACGCCAGCCGCCGCCACGGCAACTACCACCTCGCCCTGACCGATCTGGTGACGCTGGAGACCCAGCTCTTGACATCGGGATCGAGCAACAACGAGACGCCGTCCTTTTCGCCGGACGGTCGGCAGGTCGTCTTCTCGTCGAACCGCGACGGTCGACCGCAGATCTACGTCGTCGACATCCGCTCGCGCCAGACCCGACGGCTCACCTCGCAGGGGCGCAATTGGGCACCGAGTTGGTCGGGGTACCTCGAGTAGAGCCGCGTGGCGCCGATTCGTGTTGCTGGGGTATCCCTCATTTGCTACAGTACGGGCGTCGAACGCGCAGACAGAAAGAGAATCCGCACCTTTCTATCTTCAATAAATTCCGCGACTTGCGGGTCGATTCGAGGAGAGTGAGATGACGAGGATGTCCAGGGTGATGGCATGGGTGTTGGTGCTGGTCGTGTCGCTGGTAGTGACTGGCTGTCCGAAGAAGGAGCCCGCGCCACCGCCGGTCGAGCCTCCGCCACCGCCGGTCGAGGAGCCCGAGGAGGTCGAAGCTCCGACCGCGCCCGAGCCCGCCGATCCGACCCCGAGTCCGCTCGACGGGGAGCTCGTCGAGGCACAGCGCTACGCCATCGAGCAGGGCCTTCTGGGCCACGTCTACTTCGATTTCGACAAGTACAACCTGAAGCCGGAGGCGCGCGAGCGTCTGGCGAAGAATGCCGACTTCATGAAGTCGAATCCACAGTTCACCTTCACCATCGAGGGGCACTGCGACGAGCGCGGCACGAACGCCTACAACATCGCCCTCGGCGATCGGCGCGCCAACGCCGCCAAGGACTATCTCGTCTCTCTCGGCGTCTCGGCGAACCGCCTCAAGACGATCAGCTACGGTGAAGAGCAGCCGGTCTGTAACGAGAGCACCGAGAGCTGTTGGCAGCGCAACCGGCGCGCTCACTTCGTGATCAGCGGCCGCACCTAGGAGAGCGGGTATCGTGCACCGACGCGGGGCCCTTCTGGTCGCGGGGGCCGCACTTCTCCTGGGGGCGTGCGTTTCCGGGCGGGATATCGACGATATCCAGCTCAAGCTCGGCGAGATCGAACGTGAGGTGGTCGACCTGCAGCGCGTCAGCTCGACGAAGCAGAACGTCGAGAGCCTCTCCACGGCGATCGAGCGGCACATGTCCGACCTGCAGAAGGCGGAAGCCGACATGCGGGTGACCCTGGAGCAGCTGTCGACCCAGATCGATCAGCTCGAGGCCAATCTCGAGGACACCAACTACCGTCTGTCGCAGCTGTCGCAACAGATCGCCTCGACGAACCAGGAGCTCAAGGCCTTCCGAAGCAGCGGCGCCCTGCGAGGCGGCGGTGCGATGGCCGGGGAGCCCGCCGAGGCCCTGCCGAGCGATCCGCAGGCCCTCTATCAGACCGCCTACAACGACTACCTGCGCGGCAACTACGATCTGGCGATCATGGGCTTCCGCCAGTACCTGGAGGCCTTCCCGAACACCGAGCTGGCCGACAACGCCTCGTATTGGATCGGTGAGTGCTACTTCAGTCAGGGCGACTTCGCCCGCGCCATCGAGGAGTTCGACCAGATCCTGACCAACTACGAGCGCAGCGACAAGACGGCCAGCGCACTGCTCAAGAAGGCCTACGCCTACCTCGAGCTGGGTCAGACCGCGCGCGGTGTGGACCAGCTGGAGAGCGTCATCGAGGAGTATCCTGGCACCGACGAGGCGAATCTGGCGCGGCAGCGCCTGGCCGAGGTGGGCTGAGCCCGACCTTGACTCACACCGCTCGACTCGCTACGCTCTCTCGAGCGTCGTGCTTTCGGTGCGACGCCTTTTTTTTGACGCAGTCCTTTTCGACGCAGTAGGAGACCGAGCAGTATGGCCAATATCAAGTCCGCCGAGAAGCGGATCCGTCAGAACGCCAAGCGGCGTGCCCACAACCGAGCCGCACGATCGCGCCTTCGCACCGCGGTCAAGAAGCTCCGGGCCGAGGTCGAAGCCGGCAACGCGGAGAAGGCGCAGGAGCTCCTCTCCCCCACCCTCAGCCTGATCGACCGGACGGCACAGAAGGGCATCATCCACAAGAACAACGCCGCCCGCACCAAGTCCCGCCTCGCCAAGTCCGTCGCCAAGCTCGGCTGACCGGACCCTCCCCCAGCGCGACCCCCCGAGGGCTCCCTCCGGGAGGACCTCCTTTCACGGTGACGCCGAGGCGAGGGTGCGTCAGATCGGCGCACCCGCAAGCGGGGAGCGACCGAGGCGTACTCTTGTACGCCGCAGGGAGCGAGACGCGAGGACGTGCCGAGATGGCGTGCGATCGCCTCGGCGTCAGAAGCCTTCCATGAGGTCGGTCAGAAGCGTCTTCGCAAACAGCTCCGCCACCGCCTCGATGGCCAGGATCTCGCGGTCGAAGAAGCTGGCCTCCTCCTCGGTGAGAACGTAGTTCTCGCGGAAGATGTAGTTCGGATTGCGCCACAGGATGCCGCCGGAGGGCGTGCGGCGGAACTCCATCGTGGCGCTGATCGAGATCTCGTACTCCTCCGCCAGACCCTCGTCGTCGAAGGTGACCGGGGTCACCAGGAAGCCGGTGATCGTGCCGTCGAGGACGGCGTCGGCCCCCTCCTCCTGGGTCGCCAGGTCGAAGCGCCCCCGCAGCACCACCTCGTCGGCGATCGCCTGGAGCAGGATCTGCTCGACCTGAGCGCGCCGAGTGTTGTTCTCGAGCGGCGACAGAAAGATGATCTCGACGTCCTCCGGGATGTTGCTGCCACGCCCGACGAGGGCGTAGCCGCAGGCCATCGACAGGAGGGCCGGCAGCAGGATCGATCCCAAGAGGACTCTGTTTTTCGCACGTCTCACGTCACACGCTCCTCGTCACCAGATTGATCAGTCGGCCGGGCACGACGATCGCTCGCACCACCTCACGGCCGTCGAGATGGGGCTCGACGCGCTCGGACGACCTCGCCCGACGCTCGATCTCCCCGTCGCCGGCGTCGACATCGACCTCGATCTGATCGCGCAACTTGCCGTCGACCTGGACTGCCAGGGTGATGCGCTCGACCTCGAGCATCGCTTCGTCGTGCTGCGGCCAGCCGCTGTCGAGCAGGCTGTCGTCGTGCCCCGTCCGCTCCCACAGCTCGGCGGTGATGTGCGGCGCCGCCGGGTGCAGCAACTGGATCAGGGTCTCGAAGCACCGCTCGCAGGTCGCACGGCTGGCCATCTCCTCCTCCAGCGCCTTGCCGAGGGCGTTCGACAGCTCCATGAGTGCCGCCACCACGGTGTTGAACTTGAAGCGCTCCATGTCCTGATTGACCCGCTTGACGATCCGGTGCCGCTCGCGTTCGAGCTCCTCGTCGCCTTCGGCCGAGGCGGGCGCGGCCTCGATCCGCTCCGGCAATCGCCAGACCCGGTTGAGGAAGCGGTACGCCCCGCTGACCGCCTCCTCGTTCCACTCGACCTCCTCTTCCGGCGGACCCAGGAACAGGGTGTAGACCCGCTCGGTGTCGGCGCCCATCGAAGCGATCAGATCGTCGGGGGAGACCGTGTTGCCGCGCGACTTCGACATCTTCTCGATCCGGCCGCTCTCCTCGGAGTAGTGGGTGATCATCCCCTGGTTGAAGAGGTTGGTGAACGGCTCCTCGAACTCCACCAGACCGAAGTCGTAGAGCACGCGGCAGACGAAGCGGGCGTAGAGCAGGTGCAGGATGGCGTGCTCGATGCCGCCGATGTACTGGTCGACCGGCGCCCAACGGTTGGCGCGGGCGCTGTCGAACATCCGCGCCTCGTCGTCGTGCGACAGGTATCTCAGGTAGTACCAGGAGCTGTCGACGAAGGTGTCCATGGTGTCGGTCTCGCGCCG
>JAWVZD010000004.1:0-16338 GCA_033722395.1 Thermoanaerobaculia bacterium
GATTTTCCGGGCGCGACCTCGATATGGGGCGGCATCCGACAGGCGGTCGAGGATGCCGGCGGTGAGGCGATCCTGAGCGTCGACGGCAGCTTCGAGAAGCGACCGGATGTCGCGGTGGTGGTCTACGGCGAGGACCCCTACGCCGAGTTTCAGGGCGACCGGCAGACACTCGACTACTCGTTCGGTGACGATACCGACCTCGCCCTGCTGCGACGCCTGCGGGAAGCCGGGGTACCCGTGGTTTCCGTCTTTCTCACCGGTCGACCGCTGTGGGTGAACCCCGAGTTGAACGCCTCGGACGCCTTTGTGGTGGCCTGGCTACCGGGAAGCGAGGGCGCCGGCGTAGCCGACGTTCTGTTCACCGACGCCGATGGCGCGATCCGATACGACGTCACCGGCCGGCTCTCCTTCTCGTGGCCGAAACGCGCCCTGCAGACACCGCTGAATCGCGGTGACGCGCCGTACGATCCGCTCTTCCCGTACGGCTACGGACTCTCGTACGGCGACGAGGTGGAGGTCGAGTCGCTCTCCGAGGAGATGGAGAAGAGCTTGGTGGCGAGCCGCACGGTCTATTTCGACGGCGGTCCGCTCGTGCCCTGGCGCCTCTTCGTCGGTGACGCCGAGGAGTCTCGCGTCGCGGCCGAAGCTCCCTCCACCGAGACCCCGACCGGGTCGCTGGTGGTCCGCAGCGTCGACCGGGCGCAGCAGGAGGACGCGCGCCGCGCGACCTGGTCCGGCGACGGACCGGGTAGGGTCTATCTGTGGTCCGCCGAGGGGGTCGATCTTCGTCGGGAGGCCAACGGGGAGATGGCGTTGGCTTTCGACGTCCGGATCGAGCAGGCTCCCTCCGAGCCGGTGCAACTCGAGATGGGCTGCGGTTCCGAGTGCGGCGGGACGGTCGAGATCGGCCCGATGTTGGAGGCGTTGCCTGCCGAGTCGTGGGAGACGGTCGCCGTACGCCTGCGTTGCTTCGAGGCCGAGGGTGCCGACATGGCAGAGATCGACACGCCGTTCGCGCTCTCGACCGCCGGCAGTCTGGACCTCCAGCTATCCGAGATCCGGCTCGAGTCGGCCTCCGAGGGCGAGGCCGTCTGTCCATGAGACGGTTCGGGATCGTAGTGCTCCTGCTGACTCTTTCGGCCTCGGTAACGACCGCCGAGGAGGAGGTGCCGCCGGTCTTCTCCGAGCGCATCGAGGTCGAGCTCGTGAACGTCGAGATCTGGGCGACCGATAAAGCGGGGCGTCCGGTCGTCGGCCTCGGACCGGAGGATCTCGTGGTTCGGCACGACGGCGAGCCGGTCGAGATCGAGTTCTTCACGGAGTTCCGGGACGGGCGCCCACGAACCGAAGGGGAGGGTGACTTGCCCTCCGAAGCGGGCGGACCACCGCCGAACCATCTCGTCGTCTACTTCGACGAGCTCAATCTCCATCCGAAGAACCGCTCTCGCGTCATCGAAGCGCTGCGGGAACTACTGGACGACGGTGCTGTCGAACCGTCGAGGACGTTGATCCTGCGCCAGACCCGTGGGCTGTTCGTGGTGGCGCCGTTCGGCTCGGGTGAGCGGGAGATCGACAGCGCCCTCGAGAGACTGGCGGAGGAGAGCGTGCGGAGCGCCGGATCGGCCTCGCCGTTCGATCGAGCCGTCAGGGAGATCGAGGAGCTCTGGGCGAGGAGCCAGGACACGGCCGGCAGCGGGACCACGGGTCTGGCGGGTGTTCCGGGCGCCGCCACCCTCGAGGCTCTGGCGGAGGGTGGAGGAGGCGGCCCGAGCGGGACGGTCGGTGGTTCGGGTCAGGGGAGTGGGGGCGGCGGCCTCGGCGGGGACGCTTGCGACATCATGGTGTCCCGGGCCGAGCCCCTCATCCAGTCGCTGACCCGTGAGCGGGGTGGGCAGGTCGGTGCCACCCTGGAGCGGCTGTCGGAAGCGATCACCTTCCTGGCCGGCCTCGATGGGGTGAAGACGTTGCTGTACGTCGGAGACCGTCTGGAATCGTCGCCGGGCGCGGAGGTCGCGCGGCTGGTGCAGCGGTACTGTCCGACCTCGCAACCCGGGTACCTCATGGACGCGTTGGCGGCCGACATGTCGGCCGACTTCCTCGCCGTGAGCGGGCACGCGAACGCGAACCGGGTGACCTTCTACGCTCTGCAGGCCGAAGGCCTGCGAGCCGGAGGGAGCAGCTCGGCATCTCGCCAAGGCTCCCGTCGGGGAGGAGGTGCCTCCTCCGAGGCCCTGCGGCAGGCGAGCGAGCGGGGCGGTCTACTGACTCTGAGCGCCGAGACCGGTGGGCGGGTGCTCTCCGGGCGCAACGAGATCGAGGAGTCTCTCCACGAGATCGTCGACGAGATGGGCACTTACTATTCGCTCGCCTACCTGGCGCCGGCCACCCAGGACAGCCCACGGCACGAGATCGAGGTCGAGTCGGTCGCTCCCGGCATCGAGGTCCGGCACCGCCGTAGCTATCTCGACAAATCGGCCGACGAGAGAGTGCGCGAGAAGTTGCTCGGCGCGCTGAACTTGGGCCTGGTGTCGAACCCGCTCGGCATCCGCCTCGGTGCGGAGGCGATCCGCGAACCCGTAGCCGGGAGATTCGTTCTGCCGCTGCGAGTCCTCGTGCCCGCCGAGTCGGTCATGGCGCTGCCGGGCGGTGCCGATGTGACGGGCTCTCTGGCCGTCAAGGTGATCGCCCACGACGCTGCGGCCGGCACCCTGCACACCGTCGATCGCCAGTTTCGGGTTCGTCTTCCGGAGCAGACCGCCGACCAGTGGGTCCCCCTGGGTGTCGACCTGGAGCGCCCAGCGGGAGTACACACCATCGCGGTGGGGGTGGTGGACGAGGTGAGCGGGCGCGTCTCCTATGTCTCCACCACCCTTCAGATCGGCCCGGAGTCGGAATGAGGGATCGGCGTTCTCGAACCGCGAACGATTGCGAAACGTGAGGTCTCCCGATTCCACCGTCGACTGGTACCGGGCTTCAGCTGCCGGTCTCGACTCCGATCGACAGCATCGTGCGGCCGAACAGATTGTCGTAGCGGGGCCGCAGCCGCTCCCGGTCGTAGTCGCGCTCGACGTCGACGGTCTTGGTCCGGGAGGTCACGACGTCGATCGGCACCGAGTCGTAGCGGCCTTCCCGCAGAGCGACCAGCCGACCGTGCTGGGAGGACTCGATGAGATCCATGGCGAGATTGCCGTAGACCATCGGAACCACCGAATCGAGCCCGTCCGGGTTGCCCGAGCGGGCGAGATAGCCGAGCTTCTGGTTGAGCGTCGCGATCGGACGGCCATCGTTGTATCCGGCCGACAGCTCCTTGAGCCGATCCGAGACGAGGTCACCGATTCCGCCCAGCTTGGCGTGGCCGTAGGCGTCGGTGGCGCGGCTCTCGAAGATCATGTCGGAGCCTTCGAAGGCGGAGCCTTCGGAGACCAGGAGCACCGCGTACCGACTGGGATTGTTGCGCCGATCAGCGACCAGCAACTCGGTGAGACGCTCCATGTCGAAGCGATGCTCCGGAATGACGCATCGATGCGCGGCTCCGGCGAGGGTCGGCAGCAGCGCAGTGAATCCAGCGTACCGTCCGAAGACCTCGAGGACGAGGAAGCGCTCGTGCGAGCCGGCCGAGGTGCGCAGCTGATTCGTCATCTCGATCGTCCGGGTCACGCAGGTGCTGAATCCGATGCAGTAATCGGTTCCCGGGACGTCGTTGTCCATGGTCTTGGGGATTCCGACCACCCGGAAGCCCTCCTGGAAGAGACGGACGCCGTAGCTCAGGGTGTCGTCGCCGCCGATCGGTATCAGGTGGTCGATGCCGAGGAACTCGAGATTCGCCAGCACCTCGGTCGTCAGGTCGTTCTCCTCCTCCGAGTAGCGCTCGGTCAGGTGGCCGGGAAGCCGGTCTCGGCGGACCTTGCCCGGGTTGGTGCGCGAGGTGTGGAGAAAGGTGCCTCCGGAGCGGGCGGCTCGGTTCACGAGTTCCTGGTTGAGCGGCATGACGCAGTCCGAGTTGTCGGCCTCCGGGTCACGCACCAGATCGACCAGACCTCCCCAGCCGCGGCGAATGCCGACGACGCCGTATCCGGCGCCGATCGCTCGCAGGGTAATGGCTCGAATGGCCGGGTTGAGCCCGGGAACGTCACCACCACCGGTGAGGATTCCGATTACACCTTTCTTACGATTCGTAGACATCATTTGAACTCCTGGGAGGAATTGAAGTGAACGATATGAACCGACTGCACGAGATGTCGTCGCGACGGAGGTCGACATGATCCCGGTGCGCGTGGCGCTGGTCGGACTCGGCCGCATCGGCCGCAACCTGCTGCGCATTCTCTACCGTGACGAGACCATCCGGATCGCCGCGATCGACGAGATCGCCGATCCCGAGGGGGTGGAGTACCTCACCCGCTTCGACACCATCCTGGGGCCGTTCCCGGACGAGCTGAGCATCCGGGAGGGGCACATGTACGTCGTCGGCCGCCAGATCCCGATGCTTTCGACGAAGAGCCCCGCAGAGTCTCCATGGGAAGAGCTGGGAGTCGACATCGTGATCGCGGCGACCGGCAAGCCCAGGTCCCGTGCCGAGCTGGAGCAACATCTCGAGCGCGGAGCGAAGCGGGTGATCCTCTGTTCGCCACCGAGCGAGCCGCCAGACATCACGGTCGTCATGGGAGTCAACGACGACCAGCTCGAACCGAGCCACCGGATCGTCTCCAACGGCTCCTGCACGGCGCACTGCGCCGCGCCGGTGCTGAAGATCCTCGACGACGCCTTCGGCATCGAACAGGCGATCCTGACGACCGTACATGCCTACACGAACGAACAACGTCTCGCCGACGTGCCCAGCGAGGATCCTCGACGCGGCAGGGCCGCCGCCGAGAACATCATCCCGCAGAGCACCAATGCCGGGGCGGTGATCACCGAGTTGTTGCCGCGGTTCGAAGGCAGGATCATCGCCGAGGCGATCAACGTCCCGGTGCCGAACGGGTCGGTCGTCGATCTGGTCTGCTGGCACGAAAAAGAGGTTTCGGTGACGGCGATCAACGAGGTCGTCCGCACGGCCGCGGCCGCCGACTGGAAGCGGATCGTCAACTGGGTCGACGACCCGATCGTATCGAGCGACGTCATCCGCAGCTCGTTCTCGAGCACCTTCGATTCGGCTGCGACGATGGTCATGGGCGAGCGGGTCTCGAAGACGCTCTCCTGGTACGACAACGGTTGGGGCTACGCGCATCGGGTGGTCGATCTGGTACGTCGCCTCGCGGCGATCGACGAACAGGAGGTGGCGTGATGTCGACTCGGGTGGGAATCAACGGCTTCGGGCGCATCGGCCGGAGCGTCTTCCGGATCTTGAGTGAGCGCGACGACATGGAGGTCGTGGCGATCAACGATCTGTTCGACAATCGACAGCTCGCCTATCTGCTGAAGTACGACACCGTGATGCGTCGTTTCGAACGTCGGGTCGAGGCGGACGAGGACTCGTTGCGGATCGACGGTGAACCGGTCGCGATGACTGCGGAGCGAGATCCGGCGGCGATCCCGTGGAGCGAGTTCGGTGTCGACATCGTGGTCGAGTCGACGGGGGTCTTCCGTCAGCGCGAAGGGCTCGAAAAACACCTGGAGGCGGGTGCGTCGAGAGTGGTCCTGACGGTGCCGCCGAAGGACGAGATCGACGCCATGGTGGTGATCGGTGTCAACGAGGAGATCCTCGCTCCGGAGCATCGGATCGTGTCGAACGCCTCCTGTACGACGAACTGCCTGGCGCCGCTGGCGCGGATCCTCGACGACGCCTTCGGCATCGAGCAGGGCTTCATCACCACGGTGCACGCGTACACCAACGACCAACGCTTGGCCGACGTGCCTCACAAGAGCCTGCGGCGGAGTCGCGCCGCGGCCGAGAACGTGATCCCGACGACGACCGGGGCGGCGCGAGCGGTGGGGAAGGTGCTGCCGGCGCTCGAAGGGCGGCTCGACGGGATGGCGATGCGTGTTCCGGTGCCCGACGGCTCGATCGTCGACCTGTCGGTGAAGCTCGACCGTGCGGTGGATCGGGAGGAGTTGAACCAGGCGGTTCGCGAGGCGGCCGACGGCCCTCTGCGGAGAGTCGTCGAGTACGCCGAAGATCCCCTGGTGTCGAGCGACATCATCGGCAATCCCCATTCCTGCATCTTCGACGCTCCGTCTACCAACGTCGGACCGGACGGGTATGCCAAGGTGATCTCCTGGTACGACAACGAATGGGGGTACTCCAACCGAGTCGTCGATCTGATCGGCCTCTTGTCGGAGTTGGGTGAATGATGAACGAGCCGATTGGGATTACGAGGGGGTCGAATGGCGGCCGACGCACGATCGGCCCTTCGCGGCGCCGCGAACGACCGGCTCGGGGGAGAATCGAGGTGCCAAAATCGGAGCAGAGCATATACCTAAAACGTTTTACAAGCCAGGACAACCGGCTGCTCGGGTGGGCAGGTGCCCCACGAACCGTCGCTAATCGCCGAGAGGAGATCGTATGACCATCGGGTGGATCGACTGGGTGGTGGTCTCGGTCTATTTTCTGATCGTCATCGGCATCGCCGTCTGGGCGATCGTTCGGGAGCGGCGAGGTGAAGAGACCTCGACGGACTATTTTCTGGCGGGGCGCAACATCGGTTGGTTCGTGGTCGGTGCCTCGCTGTTCGCCTCGAACATCGGCTCCGAACATCTGGTCGGACTCGCCGGAGCCGGCGCGTCGAGCGGCCTGGTCCTGGGCCAGTTCGAGCTCCAAGCGTCGCTCATCCTGCTGCTTCTGGGCTGGTTTTTCGTGCCGTTCTACATCAAGAGCGGTGTCTTCACCATGCCGGAGTTTCTCGAGCGGAGGTATTCCCCGGCGGCGCGCTGGTACCTCTCCGTGATCGCCGTCATCGGCTACGTGCTGACCAAGATCTCGGTGACCATCTATGCCGGCGGAGTGGTGTTCGAATCGCTGATGGGCATCAGCTTCTGGACCGGCGCCGTGGTGGTGGTGGTGATCACCGGTGTCTACACCATCCTGGGGGGATTGCGAGCGGTGGTCTACACCGATCTGATGCAGGCGATCGTCCTGATCGTCGGATCGGCGGCGGTGACGATCGCCGGCCTCGTCCGCCTCGGTGGATGGGACGCGATGGTCGCCGCGGCGGAACCGGGCTTCTTCGACGTCTGGAAATCGCTCTCCCATCCGGAGTTTCCCTGGACGGGAATGGTCTTCGGAGCGCCGATCGTCGCCGTCTGGTACTGGTGCACCGATCAGTTCATCGTCCAGAGAACGCTGTCGGCACGTGGCATCGACGATGCACGGCGGGGAACCATCTTCGCCGGTGTGCTGAAGCAGCTGCCGCTGTTTCTGTTCGTGGTCCCCGGCGTGATCGCCTACTGCCTGGCGAAGAGCGGTCAGATCGACCTCCCCTCTCCGGATCAGGCGCTGCCTACCCTGGTCGTCGCTCTTCTGCCGATCGGCCTGCGAGGCCTCGTGGTAGCCGGGCTGATCGCCGCGCTGATGAGCAGTCTCTCGTCGGTTTTCAACTCCTGCTCGACGCTCATCACCCTGGACATCTACAAGAAGCTCCGTCCGAGTGCCTCCGAACGCCACCTGGTGCTCGTCGGCCAGATGGCGACGGTCGGACTCGTCGTGCTCGGGCTGGCGTGGATTCCGCTGATGTCGAACATCTCCGGTGTCCTCTACCAGTACCTGCAGAGCGTCCAGGCCTACATCTCGCCGCCGATCGCGGCGGTCTTCCTGCTCGGCCTCCTGTGGGGACGGCTGAACGCGGTCGGCGCCATGGCTTCGCTTCTCACCGGGTTCGGCCTCGGCATGGCCCGCCTGGTCTTGGAGCTCAACCGTGACTCGCTGGACGGCTGGCTCCACGCCTACGCGACGATCAACTTCTTGAACTTCGCGGCCCTCCTGTTCGTCGTCTGCGCCGGGGTGCTGGTCGTGGTGAGCCTTCTCGGAGCGCCGCCCGGCAAGCGGCAGATCGCAGGGCTCACCTGGGCGACCGCCAAGGACAGCCCGGTGGATGGCGAGTTGGACGCCTCGCGCTGGACCTCGGATCCGCAGCGCCGCCGCACCGACGTCATCTTGTCGGTTCTGGTCGTCGTCCTGGTCCTGCTGGTGATGGTCTATTTCTCCGGTTGGTTCTTCCCCGAGTGAGGAGGTTCGATGCCGCTACGCGATCTCAGAGAGCAGTCCGCCGAACGCACCCCAGAGGAACTCATCCGACATCTGGAGAGCTTCGAGCTCGACCTCCGGTTTTCCGCCGGCATCTGGTTCTTCTCGCCGTTCGACAGCCGCTTCCACGCCAAGTACGAGCGGGATCTGGAGCTCGAGCAGCGTCTCGAGATCGCCGCTTCCCTGGTGCCTTACGGCCTTTCCGGGCTCGAGGCGCACTATCCGAACGAGGTGAACGAGGAGACGATCGACCTGTGGACGGACTTCTGCCGCGATACCGGGATCCGGTTGATTACCGTGATCCCGTTGCTGTTCTACGATCGCGAGTTCGAGTTCGGGTCGCTGTCCAACCCGGATGAAAGGGTCCGCCAACGGGCGATCGATCGGACGCGGGGCGCCTTCGAGCTCGGCCTGGAGGTGGAGGCCGATTTCTGCGTCGTCTGGAGTGGCATCGACGGCTACGAAAACCCCTTCGGCATCGACTTCGCGGCGATGCGCCGGCGGTTCGCCGACGGGCTGGCCGAAGCGATGGACGCCGTGCCCGGAACCCGGGTCGCCTTCGAGCCCAAGCCGTACGAGCCGCGGGGACGGATTCTCTACGGTCTCACCGCCGAAGGGCTGCTCTTGGCGCGTCAGGTGGAGGAGCGGCTCGAGGCGGAGCAGAACCGACGTCTCCTGGACGATGGGCATGCCCTGCTGTGCATGAACCCGGAGATCGGACACGTTCTGATGGGCTTCGAGGACCTGCCGTACGCGATGTCTTGGCCGCTCTCCGAGGCGCGGTTGGCGCATACGCATTGGAACAGCCAGCCGCTGGGGAACTTCGACCAGGATCTCGACGTCGGAGTGGTTGCGCCCGAGCAGATGGAGGCCGCTCTCTACGTGCTCAAGATGCACGGCTATCGAGGCTATTTCGGCATCGATGTCAACCCGGAGCGGATGCCGGTCGAGGTGGCGATACGGAACTCGATCGACGCCCTCCGGGCGGCCAACGACCGCATCGACGGTTTGGATCACGCCGCGGTCATCGAGGCGACGATGGAACCGGCCGATCATCGGGGTTGGCTGGAGGCCTACCTCATCCGCCAGCGGGCTCCGGCGGGTAGCCGATTACCTCCGCTCCAGGAGGCGATCGGCAAGGTGTCGCGATGAGATCGAGCCATCGCCGCGTGGTGGTGGCGCTCCTCGCTCTGGCCCTGGTGCAGATCGGGCCCGCCTCGCGCACGGACGGCTCTCCGTCCGTATCGTCTCCGCCGCCGTACCGCGACGCTACGCTTTCGGTCGAGGAGCGGGTGGCCGACCTCCTGGGTCGGATGACGCTCGAGGAGAAGGTGGCCCAGACGGTCGCGGTATGGAGCCAGAAGAACCGCTTTCTCGATACCGACGGCCGATTCGACCTCGTGGCGGCTCGCCGAGCGTTCCCGCACGGCGTCGGCCAGGTGGCGCGACCGTCGGACAACTGGCAGCGCGGCACCCCGGGGGTGACGCCGACGCGGTCCCCTCGAGAGACCGTGGACCTGGTCAACGCGATCCAGCGGTGGCTCGTCGAGGAGACCCGGCTGGGGATCCCCGCCATCCTGCACGAGGAGGGTCTGCACGGCTACCAGGCGCGCGACGCGACCTCGTTTCCACAGGCGATCGCGTTGGCGAGCACGTGGGATCCGCATCTGGTCGAGGAGGTCTACCGCATCGTGGGGCGCGAGATCCGGGCGCGCGGCGCCGTCCAGGCGCTGACGCCGGTGGTCGACGTCGCCCGGGACCCGCGGTGGGGTCGGATCGAGGAGACCTTCGGTGAGGATCCGCACCTGGTGGCCGAGATGGGGCTGGCCGCGGTGCGCGGCTTCCAGGGGGCCAGCCTACCGCTCGCTGCGGATCGCGTCTTTGCGACCCTCAAGCACATGACCGGCCACGGACAGCCCGAGAGCGGCACCAACGTCGGGCCGGCGAACCTGTCCGAGCGGCTCCTGCGCGAGGTCTTCTTTCCTCCCTTCGAGCGCGCCGTGCGCGAGGCCGGCGCGATGAGCGTCATGGCGTCGTACAACGAGATCGACGGCATCCCGTCGCACGTCAACCGCTGGCTGCTGACCGACGTGTTGCGCGGTGAGTGGGGTTTCGAAGGATTCGTCGTCGCCGACTACTACGCCGTGGCCGAACTGGTGAGACGGCACGGGGTCGCGCCGACGCCGGCGGAAGCGGCGGCGCAAGCGCTGCGGGCCGGGGTCGACATCGAGCTTCCGGATCCGGAGGCCTATCCCCACCTGTCGGATCTGATCGCCTCCGGGCGGCTGCCCGAGGCGGTACTCGATCGAGCCGTGGCGCGGCTTCTCAGAGCGAAGTTCCTCGCCGGTCTGTTCGAGAGTCCGTACGCCGACGCCGACTACGCCGAGCGAATCACCGGCAACGCGGAGGCCCGTCGGGTGGCCGTCAGAGCGGCCGAGCGCGCCGTGGTGCTGCTCGAGAACGACGCCGGGCTTCTGCCCCTCGATCCGGCGGCGCTCCGCCGGGTGGCGGTGATCGGCCCGAACGCCGCCGAGACGATCCTGGGAGGCTACTCCGACGTGCCGAAGCAGACCGTGAGCCTGCTCGACGGCGTGCGCCAGCGAGTCGGTGACCAGGTCGACGTCGTCTTCGCCCGAGGCGTACGGATCACGGAGAGCCGCAACTGGTGGGCGGACGAGGTACGGTTGGCCGATCCGGAGGAGAACCGGCGGCTGATCGCCGAGGCGGTCGAGGTGGCGGGGTCGGCAGACGTCGTCGTCCTCGCCGTCGGGGACAACGAGCAGACCAGCCGTGAGGCTTGGGCCGAGACCCACCTGGGCGATCGCACTCGGCTCGACCTGGTTGGTCAGCAAGACGACCTGGTGCGGGCGGTGATCGCGACCGGGACGCCGACCGTCGTGGTGCTGATCCACGGCCGGCCCCTCGCCGTCTCCTGGATCGCCGAAGCCGCCGGAGCGGTCGTCGACGCCTGGTATCTGGGTCAGGAGACCGGAACCGCGCTGGCGCGGGTGCTCTTCGGCGACGTCAACCCGGGTGGCAAGCTGCCGGTCACCGTGCCACGATCGGTCGGTCAGCTGCCGGTGTTCTACAACCACAAGCCGACGGCGCGGCGCGGCTATCTCTTCGACACCACCGCTCCACTGTGGCCGTTCGGTCACGGGCTCTCCTACACCGAGTTCGAGATCGGTGCGCCACGACTGAGTCGGCCTCGCATCGCCCCCGGCGAGTCGGTCGCGGTGGAGATCGACGTCACCAACGTCGGCGATCGAAGCGGCGACGAGGTGGTGCAGCTCTACCTGCAGGATCCGATCGCGTCGGTGACGCGGCCGGTCAAGGAGCTCGCGGGGTTCGAGCGGATCACCCTGGCTCCCGGGGAGCGGCGGACGGTGGCGTTCGAGATCGGGCCGCCGGCGCTCCGATTCTTCGATCGACAGATGCGACGCGTGATCGAGCCCGGCGAGTTCGAGGTGATGGTCGGACCGAGCTCGGTCGATCTGCGTAGCGTGACGTTGATCGTCGAAGAGGAGGCCGGCTCCGGCCCCGGCGCTGAACGGTGAGCTACTTCCTCGGTATCGACGTCTCCACCACAGCGACGAAGGCGGTGGTGGTCGATTCGAACGGGGCGGTCGTCGTCAGCGCCAGCTCCGCCTACGACCTGTCGATTCCCCGCTCGCTCTGGGCCGAGCAGGATCCGGCTCTTTGGTGGCGTGCGTGTCGGCGGGCGATCGGAGAGGCCCTCGATCGAGGCGACGTCGAAGGCGAGGCGATCGCCGGCATCGGTCTGACCGGACAGATGCACGGGCTGGTCCTCCTCGACGAACGAGGTCGAGTGGTGCGACCGGCGATCTTGTGGAACGACCAACGGGCGGAGGCCGAATGCAGCGAGATCCGGGACCGCGTAGGTCGAGAGGAGCTGCTGCGCATCACGGGAAACGATGCCTTCGCCGGCTTCAGCGCGCCGAAGCTCCTATGGGTGCGACGGCACGAAACGGATCTCTATCGGCGAGTCCGGAGAGTGCTGTTGCCGAAGGACTACGTCCGCTATCGCCTGAGCGGAGAGTTCGCCACCGACCGCGCCGGCGCGGGGGGCACGCTGCTGCTCGACCTGCAGCGCCGCGATTGGTCCGCGGAGCTTCTCGAGGCGTTGGACATCCCGCTGTCTTGGCTGCCGCCGACGCACGAGGGTACGGAGGTGACGGGACGGGTCAGCCCGGAGGGGGCGGAGGCGACCGGGATCGCCGCCGGCACGCCGATCGTCGCCGGAGGTGGTGATCAGGCGGCGCAAGCGGTCGGTGTGGGAGCGGTGGAGCCGGGTGTCGTCGCGGTGACTCTCGGCACGTCGGGCGTCGTCTTCGCGACCAGCGAGCGGCCGTTGATCGACGCTGCCGGCCGGCTGCACGCCTTCCCCCATGCCGTGCCCGATCGGTGGCACCTCATGGGCGTGATGCTGTCGGCTGCCGGCAGCCTACGCTGGTATCGGGACGTGGTCGCTCCCGGGCTCACCTACGAGACCCTGATCGAGGAGGCGGAGGCGGTGCCGCCGGGAAGCGACGGACTGACCTTCTTGCCCTATCTCAGCGGTGAGCGGACACCGCATGCCGACTCGGCGGCGCGGGGTGCCTTCGTCGGCCTCACGCTGCGTCACGGCCGGCCGGAGATGACGCGGGCGGTGCTCGAGGGGGTCGGCTTCGGACTGCGCGACAGCCTCGAGCTCATCGAAGGCATGGGTGTGACAGAGGTGACGGAGGCACGGATCTCCGGCGGTGGTGCGCGCAGCCCGATCTGGAGACAGATGTTGGCCGATCAACTGGGCATCGAGCTCGTCGGTGTCGCCACGACCGAGGGGGCCGGCTTCGGAGCCGCCCTTCTGGCAGGTGTCGGCTGCGGCAACTGGCCCTCGGTTCCGGCGGCGTGCGAGGCGGCGGTCGAGATCGCGACGATGGAGCATCCACGAATCGATCTGCGATCGATCTACGATGCTCTTCATGCGAGCTTCGAGCGGCACTATCCGGCGCTGGCACCGCTCTTTCGCGATGCCGAGTAGGGTCGCTCTGCCTCGAAGGAGGCGTCGCCCGGCGTGATCGCCCCTCCCGGGAGATGTAGACTCGGCGCACTCTGCGGCGAGACATCCCCCATCCCGCGCCGATGCCTCGGATCCTGATTCAGTTCGCCCACCCGTCGCTCGAGAAATCGCGCGTCAATCGGCGGCTGGCAGCCGCCGTCGAATCGCTCGACGGCGTGACCTTCCGAGACCTCTACGAGATCTATCCGGCCTACGACGTCGACGTACCGCGGGAGCAGGAGCTGCTCTTGGAGCACGATCTCCTCGTCTTGCAGCACCCCTTCTTCTGGTACTCGGTGCCGCCGCTTCTCAAGCAGTGGATCGATCTCGTGCTCGAGCACGGCTGGGCGTACGGCTCGGAGGGAACCGCGCTGGTCGGCAAGGGCGTGTTGAGTGCCATCTCGACCGGGGGACGAGGCGAGGCCTACCGTCACGGGGGTCACAACCGCTTCACCATACGGGAGTTCCTGGCGCCGATCGAGCAGACCTTCGTGCTCTGCGGGATGGAGTATCTGCCGCCGTTCCTCGTTCACGGTTCGCACGGCATGGGTGTCGACGAGATCGAGGCGCATGCGTGTCGCTACCGGGAGACCATCGAGGCTCTGCGCGACGGGCGGCCGCGAGACGAAGAGGAGGAGCCCTGATGCACGGTGGCGGCTTCTTCTATCAAGCGCTGGTCTACCTGACCGCGGCGGTGGTCTCGGTCCCGATCGCCAAGCGCCTCGGCCTCGGTTCGGTGCTCGGCTACCTCCTCGCCGGCGTGGCGATCGGCCCGTTCGCGCTCGGCCTTGTGGGGGAGGAAGGCCAAGACGTGCTCCACTTCGCCGAGTTCGGCGTCGTCCTGATGCTCTTCCTGATCGGGCTCGAGCTCGAGCCGAGGCGCGTCTGGCGGATGCGCGCGCCGATTCTCGGACTAGGGGGACTCCAGGTTGGAGTGACCACGGCGGTCCTCGCCGGCCTCGCCCTCGCCTTCGATCTGGGGTGGCGGATGGCGCTCGCCAGCGGCGTGATCCTGGCCCTGTCGTCGACCGCCATCGTGCTGCAGACCCTGAACGAGAAGGATCTCCTATCGACGCGAGGCGGCCAGAGCTCCTTCGCGGTGCTGCTGTTCCAGGACATCGCCGTGATTCCTATCCTCGCGCTCCTGCCGCTTCTGGCGAGGCCTGGAGCCAGCGAGGGCGCGGCACACGGTGGCGATCATTCCGAGACCTGGGTCGAGGGCCTGCCGGCTTGGGCAGAGGGGTTGGCCGTCCTCGCGGCCGTCGCGGTCATCGTCCTGGCGGGACGATTCGTCCTGCGCCCGGCGTTCCGGGCCATCGCCCGCACGGGCCTGCGGGAGCTCTTCACCGCCGCCGCGCTCCTGCTGGTCATCGCGACTGCGGTGCTGATGACGAAGGTCGGGGTGAGCCCGGCCCTCGGTACTTTCCTGGCCGGCGTAGTGCTCGCCCGCAGCGAGTACCGCCACGAGCTCGAGAGCGACATCGACCCGTTCAAGGGCCTCCTGCTGGGTCTGTTCTTCATCGCCATCGGAGCCTCGATCGACTTCGGCCTGATCTCCGCCGCCCCCGGCCTCGTCCTGGGCCTGATGGCGACGCTGATCGTCGCCAAGCTCCTCGTTCTGCTGCTGCTCGGTCGCCTCTTCGGTCTGAGCCTCGACCAGAACCTCCTGTTCGGCGTCTCCCTCGCCCAGGGTGGCGAGTTCGCCTTCGTGTTGCTGTCGTACGCGCTGCGATACGGCGTCGTCGGTGAGAGCTGGGCCGGGCAGCTGATTGCCGCCGTCGCCCTGACGATGGCCGCGACACCGCTGCTCATGCTCTTGAACGAGAAGCTGTTGCAGCCGCGCGTGGGCACGCGCGAGCGGGTCGACCGAGAGGCCGACGAGATCGACCTCGAGAGTCCGGTGATCATCGCCGGGTTCGGCAGCTTCGGTGCCATCGTCGGACGGCTGCTGCGGGCCAACGGAGTTCGCCCGACGGTGCTCGATCTCGATTCCGACCGGGTCGATCTGTTGCGCAAGCTGGGCCTGACAGTCTTCTACGGTGATGCCTCGCGCCACGACCTGCTCCATGCCGCCGGAGCCGCGCGCGCGCGCCTCCTCGTTTTGGCGCTCGACAGCGTCGAGAAGCATCGCGAGATCCTGGCCGTGGTGCGCAAGCACTTTCCGCACCTGACCGTGCTGGCCCGTGCCGGCGGTCGGCAGCAGGCCTATGAGCTCATCGAGGCCGGCGTCGAGCACGTCTACCGCGACAAGCTCGATTCCTCGCTCGTCATGGGGGTCGAGGTGCTCCGTCTACTGGGATTCCGGGCCCACCAGGCGCACCGGGCGGCGCAGAAGTTCCGGCGCCACGACGAGGCGGCCGTGCGCGAACTGGCCTCGATGCGTCACGACGAGAAGAGCTACATCGGAGCGGCGCGGCAGCGCATCGAGGATCTCGAGTCCCTGTTGCTGGGAGATCTCGAGAGGGTCGACGAGATGCGAGACGCAGGCTGGGACGCCGAGTCGTTGCGGCGTGAGTACGGCGGTCGGAGCTCCCCGGGCGACGACTCCCGCGGGTAGAGTACGGTCGTCCCGGGGACGTCGAGCCGACCGCCGGCGACGAACGTCGGCTCAGGTGCGGACACCGGTGGGGGCTACTGCCACTCTTCGGGCAGATCGCCCCGCCGCTCGAGGCGTCCCTCGGTGATCGGATCTTCGTTGGTGAAGCGCATCGCGACCGCGTTTCCCTCGCCATCGAGCTCGAACTCGATCCGCAGTGGGTCGGAGCTCGGACCACCGGTCTCGGCGCGCTCGAACACGGTCTGGGAGACGGTACGCAGATACCAAGGGGCGACGTCTCCGAACATGGCGCCGATCATCAGGTGTCCGGGTGGGACCGGCGGGGCCTTCTCGGCGTACCACGGGCGTTCGGCTTCGGCGATGAACCAGGCGCGGTTCGGTTCGTCCGCACTGGCGTAGACACCGTAGTAGCGCTCCGGATTCTGCAGTGGCTCACCGAAGTCGGTACCGGGGTCCTCTCCCTTCGCCGCCTCGGACGGGGCGGGCGCGGCGTCTTGGAGCACCGGCTGGACGACCGCCGGCGCGTCGGCCTCGACGGCTTCC
>JAWVZD010000005.1:0-15336 GCA_033722395.1 Thermoanaerobaculia bacterium
GAACGACCGGACGTACGCTTGGAGTTTCCGGTATCGATACCTTCTGGGGCGAAATTGACTTTCAGCCCGTTCGTTCGCTGGGATCGAGACCGATCGGCGCGGGTTCCGGCAATCACATTCCGGGTGATGTTCCGGCCGTCGCTCGGCGAGGAGAGCATCCTCTTCGATCGTGTCTTGAAGCCCGTCGAGGGTCCGAGCTTCGCGGTCCATTCGGTCGACCTCTCCCTTCTCGACGGGCAGCAGGGTGAGCTGCTCTTCCTGATCGAGGAGTCTCAAACCGGCCTCGATCACCGTGGGACCGTTCGAGCCGGCTGGCTCGACCCGTTACTGATCTCTTCGACTCCCGAGCGGCAGGCGCGATGAACGGACCCCAGTCGGTCAGGCCGTCGCTCTCTGATCGGCCTCTTCATCGGTCCAGTCTCGCCGTGCAGCTCGGGCTCGCGCCGCCCAGCCGGTCACCGTGGTGTAGGTCACCGGAATCAACAGCAGCGTCACCAGGGTCGAGGCGAGCAGGCCGCCGATCACCACTCGAGCGAGCGAGGCCTGGATCTCGCCGCCGACGCCGAGGCCGAGCGACAGCGGCACCAGGCCGAGGACGGTGGTGGCGGTGGTCATCAGGATCGGCCGTAGGCGCAGCCGTCCCGCCTCGACAACCGCGTCGGCGGCGCCCATCTGCTTGTCGCGCCTCAGCAGGTTGATGGCGTCGACTAGCACGATGGCGTTGTTGACCACGATGCCGATCAGCATCACCAGGCCCATGACGCTCTGGATGTTGAGTGTCGTGCCGGTCAGGAGCAGGGTCGGGACGACGCCGATGAGCGCCATCGGCACCGAGATCATGACGATCAGGGGATCGACGAAGCGCTCGAACTGAGCCGCCATCAGCATATAGACCAGCGCCAGCGCCATCACGATGGCGACGGTGAAGTCCTGGCGCGCCTTGATCTGCTCCTCGTACTGGCCGCCGTAGATGATCGAGAAGCCGCGCGGCAGCTCGAGTCCGGCGAGGGCGGAGCGGACGCGCTCGACGGCGTCGCCCAGCGCCACGCCGCTCTCGAGGTTCGCCGTCACGTAGGTGACACGCTGGCCGTCGACCCGGTCGATCTCGACCGGAGCGCGACCGCGCTCGCTCGCGACCAGGCTGGAGAGCGCCACGATGGCGCCGTCCGGAGTGCGCAGGGTGACGCCCTGGAGGTCGCGCGCGGTGCGCCGGTCCTCGCGCTTCAGCCGCACGGTGAGCGGAAACTCGTAGCCGCCTTCGCGGTACCGACCCGCCTCCAGGCCGGCGACGTTGGCGAGCAACGTCCGGCCGACCTCCTCGACCGACAGGCCGAGAGCGGCGATCTTGTCGCGATCGAGGATCAGGCGCTCCTCGGGGCGCCCCTCGCGTCGGCTGACGCGCACGTCGGTCACCCCGGGCACGGTGCGCATCCGTCGCTGCATCTCGGCAGCGATGCGATCGGCGCGATCGAGCTCCCAGCCGCGCAGCTCGATCTCGATGGCGTCGCCGCCGCCGCCGGAGCTGAAGACGCGGTTGAGCATCCACAGGCCCTGTTGGGCGTCGACGTCGAGGATGCCGCCCGGCACCTTGCCGTCGACCTCGCGGCGCACCAGGTCGGCGAGCTCAGAACTGCGCATCGAGCGCTCGCTCTGCTTCGCCAGCTTGAGCTCGACCGCGGCGCTGTCACCACGGATCTCGGTCGAGAAGAGGCGCACGTCCTCTGTCGGGACGACGGCGCGGACCTTGTCCTCGAGCTCGTCGGTGTAGGCGCGCGCGACGGCGATGTTGGTGCCACGGGCCATCTCGAGCTGGATGTCGATCTCGTCGGCGTCGGTCTGCGGCGCCAGCTCGACCGGGATGAGCGGCCAGGCGGCGAGCGCCAAGGCGAGGGCGATTCCGGTGCCGGCGAAGACCCGGCCCCGATGGCGGATCCAGTGCCGGAGGTGATCGGTGTACCAGCTCTCCACCCTCTGCTGCACCTGGTGGTAGCGAGACTGCTCGCGCTCCTCGCGCGGCGGCAGACGGAGGAAGCGCGAGGCCAGCATCGGCACCAGTGAAAGCGCCACGAAGAGCGAGCAGACCAGTGCGAAGACCACCACCAGGGCGAGGGCCTGGAACAACGCGCCGGTCGTCGTGCGGGTGAAGACCACCGGCAGAAAGATGACGCAGGTGGTGAGCGTCGAAGCGACGATCGCGCCGGCCACGTCGCGGCTGCCGGCGCGGGCGGCCTCGCGGTACGGCTCGTCCTCCTCCTCGCGCTTGCGGACGATCGACTCGAGCACCACGATGGCGTTGTCGACGATCAGGCCGACGCCCAGGGCGAGCCCGCCGAAGGTCATCTGGTTGAGCGTCAGGCCACCGAAGTAGAGCAGCGCGAAGGTGGCGATCACCGAGATCGGGATCGCCAGAGTGATGATCAGGGTCGACGAGCGGTTGCGCAGAAAGAGGTAGAGGACGAGCACCGCCAGCAGACCGCCCCAGAGGCCCGCGCTCTGCACGTTCGAGATCGACTGCTGGATGAACTCGCTCTGGTCGACCACCATCGTCAAGTGGATGTCGTCGCGCTCCCGGTTGATGCGCTCCGCCTCGCGCCGCACGAGCCGCGCCACCTCGACGGTATTGCCGCCGCTCTGCTTCTGAATGCCGAGGCTGATCGCCGGCACACCGTTCATCTCGACCAGGTAACCGACGTCCTCGTAGCTGTCGCTGACCGTGCCGAGATCGCTCACCCGGACTGGACGCCCGCCGGGCATCGCCACGACGGTGCGGGCGATCTGGTCGAGCGAGCGGTACTCGCCGAGGCTGCGGATGTAGAGGTCGTCGAGGCCGCTCTTGACCGTTCCGGTGGGTAGGGTCGCGTTCTCGCGCGCCAATGCCCGCTCGACGTCGAGCGCGGTGAGCCCGGCCGCCCGCAGGCGCTCGCGGTCGAGCTCGACGCGGATCTCGCGATGCACCCCGCCCCGGATGTCGATCGCTCCGACGCCGGGGATCTGCTCGAAGCGGCGCGCCAGCTCGTCCTCTAGGAGACGCGTCACCTCCTCGAGATCGCGTGTCGAGGTCACCGCCAGGCTCACCACCTCGATGCGATCGAGATCGAGCTTGAAGACGCTCGGCGCTTCGGCCTCCGGCGGCAGCTCGTCGCGCAACCCGTCGAGGGCGGCCCGGAGGTCGTTGGCCGCCTCGTCGATGTCGGTGCCGCGGGCGAACTCGAGGGTCACCCAACTCGAGCCCTCCTGTGACCGCGAGGTCACCCGCTCGAGGTTGGGCAGCCCGGCGACCGCGTTCTCGATGCGATCGGTGATGATCTGCTCGACCTCCTCCGGGCCGACGCTCGGATAGCTAGTGCGGACGGTGAGCTGGGTGAACTCGATCTTCGGCAGGAGATCGATCGGCAGACTGCGGAAGGAGACGACGCCGAGGACGATCAGGATGAGGTAGACCATCGAGGTCGCCACCGGGCGGCGGATGGAGATCTCGGGCAGGTTCATCCCGGGCTCCTCGTCATCGGCTCTCGGGTGTGCCGTCGGTACTCTTCTCCAGCACCTCGTCGACGACGTCCTCGCTCGCCGGGATCTCCGCTCCGAGGGCCTCGGCGATGCGGCGCTGCTTCTCCAGGAACTCCTCCAGCAGATCCTCGTCCTGCAGATCCTGGAGCTCCATGACGCGCTCCCAGGTGATCGGCCGGACACGGGCCGTCGGCGCTTCCGAGCCCTCCGCGTCGGCGGCATCGGCCTGGATCTCGGCGCTCAGCAGATGCTGGCCGACGGTCACCACCCAGACTCCTCGGTCGACGCCGGTCACACCGGCCGCGCCCCGTCCCTCGGCCAGCACCTCGACCCGCCGGAAGGCGACGCGGCGAGCGCGCTCGGGACTGTCGCGGTTGACGCCCTCGGGTGTCTCGAGCCCGTCGGCCTCCACCACCACGAAGAGGCCGCGCCGGCCGGTGGCGGGGTCCTCCCAGAGGGCGGCGACCGGGACGAGCACCGCCCGCTCGCTCTCCCCGACCAGGATGCGGACGTCGACGAACATTCCCGGTCTGAGGCCCGCGGTGTCCGCGGCCAGATCGATCTCGCCGACGGTGGTGAAGCTCCGCTGGCTCAGGAAGGGCGAGATGCGGGAGAGCTCGGCTCGCACGGGCTCGCCCTCGCCGGGCGGCTCGAGGACCACCGGTTGCCCCTCTTCGACCGCCGAGAGCATCTCCTCGGGCAGGTTCACCTCGACCAGGAGCTGACCGAGATCGCCAGCGACGAACAGCACGTCGGAAGGCGACACCAGCATCCCCTCCTCGACCCGACGCTCCCCCAGCCGGCCGTCGACGGGCGAGCGCACGACGGTCTTGGCGAGGGCGGATCGTCGCTCTTCGGCGGTGGCGCGCGCCTGCTCGACGCGGGCCTCTGCCTCGGCGGCGCTCGCCTGGAGGGCGTCGAGCTCGGCTTCCAGCGTCTCGAGCTCTTCGGCGCTCACCAGCTCGTCGGCGGCGAGCACGCGACTGCGGACGACGCGTGCCTCGAGGGCGGCGACCCGGGCTCGCGCCGCCTTCGCCGCGGCCTCTGCCAGAGCGACCTCGGCCTCGGCCTGGCGCAATCGCTCGCGGAGCTCGCTGGCGTCGAGGCGCACCAACGCCTGCCCGCGCTCGACCGCTTCCCCGCTCCTCAGCAGGACGTCGACGACTCGCCCCTCGATCTCCGAGCGGATCGGTACCTGATTGCGTGCCCGCACCCTTCCCGGCACGACCTCTTCGATCGGCAGGGCGCCGTGGCGAGCCTCCACCGCCTCGACCAGCGGCGCGAGACTGGCGGCTCCCTGGCGTTCGGCCCCGGGCCCACAGGCCGCGAGCGCCAACGCGAAGAGCGCTCCGCACAGGGTAACTGGTGATCGCTTGGTCATGTCGTCTGGAGCGGCCCGACGGGGGCCGATAGCTCAGAATATCAACAGGTCGGCTTCCGGGTGCCGGCAGCTTGTTCGAGCAGGAGGACCTGGCGGATGCCGAGCAAAGAGGCGACACCCTGGCCGTTTTGCCGAGAGCCGAGCCCGAAGACGGTCTCGGCACGGACGGAAGCGGACACCCACCCACGCGGGTGGAGCGTTCCTCTGGCTGCGCTCCTACACTGATCGGACTGAGACCTGAATGAAGGGAGATCTCTCGATGCGACAGAAGAGTTCCATCATCCTCGTAGCGCTCGCGGTGGTAGCCGCACCGTTGCTGGCACAGCAGACGCCTCCGACGACCGTTGCCACCTACGACGCCCTCGCCGACGTCATCCTGGGAGTGCGCTCGGCCGAGCTCCACCTGGTGGCCGACCTGCTGGAAGGACATCGTCGGGCGGCTACCTCGCGCAAGAACAACGGCGACTGGGCAGCGGCGGCGGCAGAGATCGCGCTGTTCGCCAACGAAGGAGACAATGCGGTTGCGGGTGTGCGCAAGCGGTTGCTCGAGGGTGGGCATCACTTCAACGCCGAAGGCGAGGAGCAGGGCATCTACGAGCCCGGCTACGTCATCGTGACCCGAGAGGCGAAGGAGAAGCTCCTCGGCGTCGCGGCGAAGATTCGGCGCGCGACGAACGACGATGTGCGCAAGAAAGCGTGGTCGGAGTTCGAGATGCTGAGCGCCAAGCTGCTCGACCTCGACTGAGCTTCGCTCTCGTGAGCGCGCTGCTGTCGCTCGGTCTGGCGGTCGCCGTCTCTGTCGGTCGAGCCGCGGAGCCGCCCGAGGGACTCTACTTCGTCGATCGCGCCGCCGAAGCCGGCTTGGACCAGCCGGTCTGGTGCGGTCGCGAGGAGAAGCCGCACATCCTCGAGTCGGGCGGCTCGGGCGTGGCCCTCTTCGACTACGACGGCGACGGTGACCTCGATCTGTATCTGGTCAATGGTTGGCGCTTGAAGGGCAGCCAGATCGTCGAGCGCGGCCGGAATCTCCTCTATCGCAACGACGGGGAGGCGCGGTTCGTCGAGGTCGGTTCGTCCAGTGGCACGGACGACGACGGTTGGGGGACCGGCGTCGCGGTGGGTGATGTCGACGGGGATGGTCGACCGGATCTCTTCGTTTCGAACTTCGGCCCGGACGTGCTCTATCGCAACCGTGGCGACGGTACCTTCGCGGTTGTCGAGGGTGGCCCGTCGATCGACGGCTGGTCGACCGGAGCGGTGTTCTTCGACGCCGATCGCGATGGCGACGAAGACCTGTACGTTGCCGCCTATATCGACTGTACTCTGGACGAGGTGCTCCACGCCGATCCCGAGTTGCTATGGGAGGGGATGCGAGTGATGCTCGGCCCGTTCGGTCTCGACGGGGAGGCGAATCGCTACTTCGAGAATCTCGGTGCGGACCGCTTCGCCGAGCGCACCGAAGAGGCGGGATTGACCGACGTCGGCGAGTTCTACTCCTTCGGCGTCGCGGCTCTCGACCTCGACGAAGACCTCGACGTCGACCTCTACGTCGCCAACGACTCGAATCCGAACTACCTCTACCAGAACGACGGCTCCGGCCGCTTCCAGGAGGTCGGGCTGTGGAGTGGCGCGGCCCTCGATCGGATGGGTAACGCTCAGGCGGGAATGGGCCTGGCGGTCGGCGACCTCGACAACGACGGCCTACCGGATCTCCTGGTCACCAACTTCCACACCGACGTGTCGACCCTGTATGGAAACGTGGGTGATCTGCTGTTCGAGGATATGACCGAGGGCTTGGGCCTGCGCGAGCCGACCTATCGGCCGCTCTCCTGGGGAGCGACGCTGTCCGATCTCGACCTCGACGGCCGGCTCGATCTATTCATCGCCAACGGCCACATCTATCCACAGGCCGATCGCGTGCCCGAGACGAGCGGCACCTTCGAGCAGCGCAATACGCTGCTCAGGGGGGTGGCGACAGGCTTCGTCGACGTCACCGCCTCGGCCGGGCCGGGGCTGACGGTGATCGAGTCGAGCCGGGGCCTCGCCACGGGTGATCTCGACGGCGACGGGGACCTGGATCTGGTGGTGTCGAACATGGATGCCCCGCCGACGCTGCTGATCAACGAATCGAGGCACCGGGGGAGCTGGCTGGTCGTCGACCAGCCAGCCACGCTTCGTGCTGCCGTCACGGTCGGTGAGCGGCGCCTACTCCGCCATCGCATCGCCGGCTCCTCGTACGTTTCGGTCGACGACGTCCGGTTCCACTTCGGGCTCGGGTCGGCAGGGAGGGTGGACGGCCTACGGCTCGCCCTGAGCGACGGGCGCAGGGTAGATCTCCGCGCCCTGCCGGCGGGCCGGTACCTGGTCTTTCCCCGCTGAGCGCGACTCCTCCGAGGTGCCGGTCGCTGCTCGCCTGCCGGTCGGGCGATAATCGGAGCATGACCGCGAGCCGCGAGCGGAGGGTTCTCTTCCTCGTCCTGACTCTCGCCCTCCTCCTGCGGTTGATGCACTGGGTCGCGGTGCGCGAGGCGCCGTTCGTCGGCTCGCTCGTGATGGACAGCGAGGAGTACGACCGCTGGGCGCGGGAGATCGCCGGCGGCGAGTGGCTGGGGAGCGAGCCGTTCTTCCAGGCGCCGCTCTATCCGTATCTGCTGGCCGTCGTCTACGCCGTGGTGGGGATCGCTTCGGCGGCGCGCCTCGACGCCGTCTATCTGCTCCAGATCGTCCTGGCGGTAGCGGGGTGCTGGGCGCTCTACCGTGCCGGGCGACTGCTCGGTGGGTCGCGGCTGGGGCTGGCGGCGGCGGGGCTGGCGGCGGTCTACGGTCCGTTCCTCTTCTACGACGTCCAGCTCCTCAAGGAGTCACTGGCGGTGACCACCGTGTCGTTCCTGCTCTGGGGGCTCGTCGCCGCCGCCCGCGGCGGTCGGCTCGGGGTCTGGCTCGCCGTCGGAGTGGGTGCGGGCGTTCTCGTCCTGCTCCGGGAGAACGCCCTGCTGGTGGTCCCCTTCCTGCTGCCGGTTGCTGTGGTCCCCGGACGGAGCGGCGCGCTTCGGCGGATGACCCTGGTCGTCGCCGGTCTCGCTCTGGTGCTCGCCCCGGTGGCAGTGCGCAACGCCGCGGTTGGAGGAGGATTCCTCCCGACCACCTTCCAGGGCGGGGTCAACTTCTACATCGGCAACAACGCGTCGGCCGACGGCACCTATCGGCCGCTCACGCCGGGGCGGCAGGTGCCCGCCTTCGAGCGCCGTGAGCCGGTCCGTCTGGCCGAGCAGGCGCTGGGCCGCGAGCTCACCGGAGCGGAGGTGTCGCGCTACTGGCTCGGAGAGTCTCTCGACTGGGCGAGGAGTCGGCCGTTCGACTTCCTCGAGCTGCAGGCCAGGAAGCTGGGCATGTTCTGGCGCTGGTACGAGTGGCCGGACGCCGTCGACTACTACTGGATGGCGTCGATCTCGCCGCTGCTCGCCCTTCCGCTTCTCGAGCTGGGCGGCGTGATGCTCCTCGCGCTGGCTGGGCTGTGGCTGGTGCGGCGGCGACTGGTCGTCTGGTCGCCGGTACTGCTCTTCGCCGTCGGCTGGACGCTGTCGACGGTCGTCTTCTTCGTCTTCTCGCGTTACCGGCTACCGGTCGTACCGGCGCTGCTGCTGCTCGCCGCCGTGCCAGTCGCCGAGCTGGTCGAGGGGTTTCGCACGCAACGACGGCGGAGCGCCATCCTCGGAGCTCTGGTGCTCATCGCCTTCGCAGCGCCGGCGATGCTCTCGCCCGAGCCGCGACTCGACCTGGTGCACTACAACCTCGGCATCCTGGCCGAGCGCGACGGGCGGATCGGCGAGGCGGCGGCCGAGCTCGAGCGAGCTCTCAACCACAATCCGGAGCTCTTCTCGGCCGCCCTGGAGCGCGGCAACCTGGCACGTCGCGTCGGCGACCTCGGCGGCGCGATCGGCTGGTACCGACGCGCCACCGAGATCGAGCCGCGCTCGGCGCTCGCCTGGAGCAACCTGGGGGCGGCGCTGATGCTGTCGCGAGACGAGACCGGGGCCGCCGAGGCGCTGGGAAAGGCGGTCGAGATCGATCCCACCGAGTTGGGTGCGCTGACCAATCTGGCGGTGCTCCGGGCGCGGCGCGGCGAGATCGAGGAGGCCGGTCGGCTGGTCGAGCGCGTCCTTGCGATCGACCCGGCCTACCGTCCGGCGCGCTCGCTGCAGCGGCGGCTCGACGCCGAGGAGGGGGCGGAGCGGTGACTCGGGGGCGGCAGCGATCGGCTATGCTGCGCCCCCGGAGGACGGTGCGATGAAGGGCTTCTTCTCGATGCGGGCCGCCGAGAGGGCGATGCTCCTCTTCCTGGTGCTGTTCTCGATCTTCGCCTTTCTGCCGGCCTGGCGCGAGATCGAGGTCGCCGGCATGGTCCTCCTGGGCTGGTGGATGGCGCTCCTCATGGTGCTCTCGCCGGCGATGACGCTGGCCGTATTCCTGTGGCGGCGGAGGCGCTGACGTGATCCTCGAGCGCACCCTGGTCGTCGCCTATCTCGTCGCCTGCATCGGCATCGGCATCTTCGCCTCGCGCAAGGTCTTCGGCTCCGACGACGAGTACTGGGTCGCCGGGCGGCGCATCGGCACCTGGGTCAACGCTCTGGCGATCATGGCCAGCCTGGCGAGCGGCGGCTCGATCATCGGGGTGATGGGCTTGGCCTACGCGCAGGGGATCCCGGCGACCCTGGCGCTCTTCGCCGGCGCCGTGGTCGGCTTCCCTCTGGCCTCGATCCTGGTGGCCCGACCGCTGCGGCGCTTCGGCCGCTACACCATCGGCGACTTCCTGGTCTTCCGCTATCCCAGCCGGGTGGTCGAGCTGGTAGTGCCGCTGGTGATCGTCGTCGCCTTCACCATCTACATCGTGGCGCAGCTCAAGGCGGTGGGCATCACCGCCGAGGCCCTGCTGGGGATGCGCTACGACGTGGCGCTGGTGGTCGCCACGGTGGTCTTCGTGCTCTACGTATCGTTCGGCGGCATGCTGGCCATCACCTGGACCGACGTGGTCCAGGGGGTGCTGATCCTGATGGTCGTCCTGGGCACCGCGGCCGTGCTGCTGTGGCAGATCGGCTCGCCGTTCGAGCTCGTGCGCCAGGCGACGCGGGCGGCCCCGGCGCTCGGCCGGGTGAGCGGCGAGGGAGCGGCGAGCTATATCGGCTATTTCGTCATCTGGGCGACCGCCATCCCGGTGATCCCGCACATCGTCATGCGGGTATTCACCGCTCGCGACCCGGAGAGCGCCCGGTTGAGCCTGAATCTCGCCATGCTGGCCTACAGCGTCATGATCCTGGCCGCGGTGCTGGCGATCGTCCCGGCCGGCAAGCTCGATTTCCCCGAGCTCGCCGACGCAGACCTCCTCTTTCTGCGGTTGATGGAGTCGTACTTCCCGGCGGTGGTCCGCGGCATCGCCGTGGCGGCCGTCCTGGCGGCGGTGATGTCGACCACCGACGCGCTGCTGCTGGCCACCAGCTCGGCCATCGCGCACGATCTCCTGGGACGGTTCCTCACCCGCCCCGTCTCGGGCCGCGCCGGGGGCGAGCGCCAACTGGCGCTGGCGCGGATCGTCTCGGCCTGGGCGGTGGGCGCACTGGCGCTCTACTGGGCGCTGTCGCCGCCGGAGCTCATCAGCCGCTTCTACACCGCCGGCATCGGCCTGCTCTCGGCCGGGCTGTTCGTGCCGACGATCGCCGGCCTGTGGTGGCGGCGCGCCAACCTCGCCGGCGGGGTCGCCAGCCTGGTGGGAGGGGTGGCGGTCTACGTTGCCGCGCTGACCGGCTGGCTCGCCCTACCGGTGGCCCCGATCGTGGCGGCCCTCTCGGCGAGCGCCGTCGGCATGCTGTTGTTCGGCGCGCTGGGATCGGCCGACGGACCGGCGATGCTCGACGAGATCGCGGCGCTGCATCGCGACGAGGCGGCGCCGAGCGCCTGAGAGGTGCTGCGAGGCCGCCCGATGCGCCGCTCCCTTCGCCTCGCGCCGATCCTCGTCGCCGCCTGGACGGTGGCCGGCGCCGGCGGGGGTGACGAGCGGACCGCGCCCGACGGTGAGTGGAACCTGCTGCTGGTCACTCTCGACACGGTGCGCGCCGACGCCCTGGGGGTGAACGGCAACGCCGCCGCGGCCACCCCGCGGCTCGACGCGCTGGCCGCTTCGGGGGTCAACTTCACCCGTGCGCGGAGCCCGGTGCCTCTGACGCTGCCGGCCCATGCCTCGCTGCTGACCGGAAACCTCCCGCCGCTTCACGGCGTCCGTGACAACGGTTCCTACCGGCTGTCCGACGAGGAGCTCACCCTGACCGAGCTGTTGCGGCAGCGCGGCTATCGCACGGCGGCGTTCGTCGGCAGCTTCGTGCTCGATCGGCGGTTCGGGCTGGCGCAGGGCTTCGAGACCTACGACGATCGGACCTGGAGCGAGCCGGCCGAACTCGAGAGCCTGGAGGCGGAGCGCCGGGGAGAGGAGGTCTACGCGGCCTTCGCCCGCTGGCTCGGCGGGTACTCGGGGGCGCAGCCGTTCTTCGCCTGGATCCATCTCTACGATCCGCACGCGCCGTACGTCCCGCCCGAGCCGTTCGCCAGCCGCTTCGCCGACGACCCGTACGCCGGCGAGGTGGCTTACACCGACCGGGTCCTCGGTTCGATCCTCGATGCCGTCGCCGCGCGGGGCCTGGCCGGCCGGACGGTCGTGGCGGTGGTCGGCGACCACGGCGAGGGGCTCGGCGAGCATCGCGAAAGCACCCACTCGCTGCTGATCTACAATTCGACGCTCCACGTGCCGATGATCGTCGCCGCGCCGGGCCGGATCCCGGCCGGGCGCCGGGTCGACCGGCTGACCAGGACGCTCGATCTCGCCCCGACGCTGCTCGACTACCTGGGTGTGGCGACCGCGCTGGGAGAGGCTCGGAGCCTGCGTGCCTGGATCGAGCCGGAAACCGAGACTCGGGGGGGCGAGCCGGATCCCGTCTACAGCGAGTCGCTCTACGCCTGGCTTCACCTCGGCTGGAGCCCGCTCAGGGGCCTCGAGACCGAGCGCTACCGGTTGATCGAGGCGCCGCGGCCGGAGCTCTACGACGTCGTCGCCGACCCGGGGGAGACGGTCGACCTGGCCGCCGAGCGCCCGGACGACCTGCGGCGGCTGCGCCGCCGACTGGCCGAGCTCGAGGAGGCCTTCCCACCGCCCGTCGTCGCCGCCGTTCGGCGAGAGCTCGACGGCGAGACCGCCGCTCGGCTGCGGAGCCTGGGCTATCTGAGCACCGCGGCTCCGGCCGGGCGCGCCGACGTCGCGATCGACCCGAAGGAAACGATCGAGACCTGGGAGCGCATCCAGCAGGGGATCGCCCTGTTCGGCCGTGGTCGCCACGCGGAGGCGGCGGCCCTGTTCGAGAGCGTGCTGGAGACCGGCGGTCCGTTGCCTCTGGCGCACGAGTACCTGGGGGCGAGCTATATGGCCCTCGAGCGCTGGGAGGAGGCGCTCGACGCCTACCGGCGCGCTCTCGCCGCGGGTGTGGACAGCGTTCGACTGCGCCTCGATCTGGCGCGACTCGCTCTCGGCCGCGGCGAGGTGGAGGAGGCTCGCCGCGAGCTCGAGCGGGCTCTCGCGCTCGACGCGGCGAGCGTCGAGGCGCTCCATCTGTCGGCCGACCTCGAGCGGCGCGCCGGCCGCGCGGCACGGGCCGAGAGGCTCTATCGCCGGGCGCTCGAGATCAACCCCGACTACCTCTATTCGTGGAACGGTCTCGGCATGCTGGCCGCCGGGCGCGGCGACGGCGAGGCCGCCCTCACGGCCTTCCGGCGTGCCGTGGCGATCGCGCCGGGTGCCGCCGAGCCGACCTTCAACCTGGCGGTGCAGCTCGAGCGGATGGGACGGCTCGGCCAGGCCCGAGCCGTCTACCGGCGGGTGATCGAGCTGACGGCGGGCGAAGCGCAGTCGGAGCCGCGGCACCGGGCCGCCGTCGACGCTCTGGCACGGCTCGGCGCGCGGTCGATGCCGCCGTCCGATCGAGAGGAGCACCGATGAGCGCCGCGGGCCGCCGTGTCGAACTCGCCATGGCGATCCTCCTCGGCGGAAGCGGGCTCGCTCTCGCCGACGAGGTCGCGCCCCGTTTCACCGATCGCGCCGCGGAGCGCGGCCTCGTCGCGGTCGCCTACTCCGGAGGACCGGACAAGGCGCACATCCTGGAGTCGACCGGCAACGGCGTCCTGGTGCTCGACTACGACGGTGACGGCGACCAGGACCTCTACCTGGTGCACGCTCTCCGGCTCGACGAGTTTGGGCGTCGGCCGGCCGAACCGAGCCGCCTGTATCGCAACGACGGAGAGGTCTTCGTCGACGTATCGGGACGCGCCGGCGTGGGCGCCGGGATCTACGGGCACGGCGGCTCGGTCGGCGACGTCGACGGCGACGGCCTGCCCGACATCTATCTCACCGCCTACGGCGCCAATCTCCTCTATCGCAACAACGGCGACGGCACCTTCGACGAGATCGGCGTCGCCTCGGGCGTGGCGGGCGACGATTGGTCGATCGGCGCCACCTTCTTCGATGCCGACGGCGATGGCGACCAGGATCTCTACGTCGCCAACTACATCGAGGCTGCCTGGGAGGAGATCGTGGCGGCGCGACGCACGCGGCGCTGGCGTGAGCGGGTGATGGTGATGGACGGGCCGCGCGGCCTGCCGGAGGCGGCGAACCGCTTCTACCGCAACCAGGGCGACGGCACGTTCGAAGAGGCGACCGAAGCGGCGGGGCTCGACGACGGCGGGTACGGCTACTCGATGGGGGTGGTCAGCTTCGACTACGACCGCGACGGCGCGCCCGACCTCTACGTCGCCAACGACTCGACGCCGAATCGCCTCTACCGCAACTCGGGTGGAGGCCTCTTCGAGGAGGTCGGCGCTCCGGCGGCGGTGGCCTACAACGCCGACGGACGTCCCCAAGGGAGCATGGGTGTCGGTACCGGCGACGCCGACGGCGACGGCTGGCTCGACCTGGCGGTGACCAACTTCGCGCACGACTACTACACCCTGTACCGCAACCGGCGCGGCGAGTACTTCCAGGACGACTCGTTCGCCGCCGGGCTGGCGCTCCCCACCTTCCGGCCGCTCGGCTGGGCAGCACTCTTCTTCGACGCCGACAACGACGGCGACCAGGATCTGTTCTTCTCCAACGGACACATCTACCCGCAGGTCGACGAGGATCCGACGCTGCACGAGAGCTACCGCCAGCCGAACCAGCTGCTGCTCAACGACGGCGGCCGCTTTCGCGATGCCAGCTCCGCGGCGGGCCCCGGCTTCGCCGTCGTCGAATCGAGCCGCGGCGCGGCGATCGTCGATCTCGGCAGCGACGGTGCGCTCGAGATCGTGGTGAGCAATCAGGACGCCGCACCGACCCTGCTCGAGAGCCACGGCACGACCGGTCGGTGGATCGGCTTCGAGCTGCGGCCAAGGAGCGGCGCGACTCAACTCCTCGGTAGCTGGGTCGAGGTCGCCTTCGGCGCTCGGCGGGCGGTCCGACAGCACGGCCCCGGCGGCAGCTCCGCCTCCGAGAGCGACCCGCGCCTGCACTTCGGCTTGGGCGGCGTCGCCGAGGTCGAGAGGGCACGCATCGAGTGGCCCGACGGATCGGTGCGCGAGCTGCGTGATCTGACAGCGGAGCGCTACTACGTCGTCGCACCGCGCTCCGCAGGGCGGTGAGGATGCCGCCGGCCCGCACCCTGTCGATGCTGCTGCTCGCCGCCCTGCTCGCCTTCCTGCTCACCGGGCCGGTGCCCGGGCAGCCGACCGAGACCTCTCCCTCGGTGCAGGTGCGGGTACAGCGGGCGCTGGGCCTGCTCGCCGCAGGGCGGTCCGATGAGGCCGAAGCGATCTTCGAGGAAGTGGTCGCCGAGGATCCGAGCCACGGCACGGCGCGCCTGCAGCTCGGGCGCCTGGCGCTCGAGCGGGGCGAGCTCGACCCGGCCCGCCGACATCTCGAGATCGCCGTCGACTCCGATCCGCAGCGGCTGTACCTGGCGCGGTTCCTGCTCGGCCGCGTGGCGCTGGCGGAGGGCGACGCGGCAGCGGCGCTCGAAGCCTTCGCAGGGGCGCTCGATTCGGCTCCAGGCTTCGGGCCGGCGCGTCTCGGCTTGGCCGAGGCGTCGCTCCTCGCCGGGCGGGACGAGGCGGCGGTGGACGCCGCGATGGAGGCGAGCCGAGCCGAAGTAACTCATCGAGCAGCGACTCTGCTCGGCGGCGAACTGCTTGCCTACCTCGGGCGCGACGAGGAGGCACGGGCGCTCCTCGAGCCGTTGGCGGCGGAGGCGGAGGAGGTCGGTGCCGAGGGCGTCGCTGCCCGTGCCTACCTGTACGCTCTCGACGGATCCGCCGAGGCGCGGCGCGACCTGCGAGTGCTCCTGGGTCGCAACCTGTCGCGGGCGGCGATCTACCGTGCCTTC
>JAWVZD010000006.1:0-14871 GCA_033722395.1 Thermoanaerobaculia bacterium
CATGGACACCGAACCGTCACAGCGTTCCGAAGATACGGCGGAGTCACCGGCGATCACCGATCTCGCCTGGGGCTCGGTGCGGCTCGCGAGCGGCCGCCGCTTCAAGGACGCCAAGCTCTACCCGGGCGGCGCCCGCGAATGGGACTGGCGCGAGACCGGTACGCGCCACTCGCCGGGGATCCAGCCGGCCGACGTCGAGGAGCTGGTCGACGAAGGCGCGCGGATCGTAGTGCTCTCACTTGGACAGCACGAACGGCTCGAGGTGATGCCGGAGACCGTTCGTTTCCTCGAAGAGAAGGGTGTCGAGGTCCACGTCGAGGAGACCCGCCGGGCGGTCGAACTCTACAACCGGTTGCGGCGCGAGAGGCCCGTCGGGGCCCTCGTCCACTCGACCTGTTGAGACCGCGACGGCGAGAGCTTCATCCAGGGAAGCACCAGGCGCGCGTGCATCACCGCGCCCGGAGAGGGCGCTTCAGGCGTAGGGTACGGAGCGGTATTCGGCCGGGTAGAGCGTCGGGATCAGGTGGTCGACTCGCACCATGCCCTCGGGCGTCAACGCCAGACGAGCATCGTCCCACGCCAGCCAACCCGCATCGGCCAGCGGCTCGAGCGCCGAGCGGTATCGCTCGACGACATCTTCGCCGAACTTGCGACGGAAGTAGCTCCGCTCGACCGCGCCCAGCTTCAGTTGCAGCACGAACTCACGTCGCAACCTTTCGTCGTCGCTCAGGCGGTGAGCCCTCGACACCGGTAGCTCGTCAGCCTCCAGCCGCTCGACGTACCGATCCATGCGCGCCTCGTTCTGATAGTGCATCCCGCCGAGATAGCCGAAAGCCGAAGCACCGATCGCCAACAGGTCGGCACCCCGATACTGCTCGCGCTGATAGAGGAAGTCGTGTCGCGTGCGGTCTCGCACCATCGCGTAGGCACTGATCGGCTCGTAGCCGGCCGCCGCCAGGCGCTCGAAGGCGAGCGCCAGCCGATCGTGCTTCTCCTCCCAGTCAGCCAGCTCGTCGGCTGGCTGCGCACCGCTCGCGAGGTCCCGGTAGAGCGGCGTGTTGCGCGGGATCTCCATCTGATAGATGGTGAAGCTGTCGGGCTCGAGCTCGAGCGCACCTTCGAGGCCCTCGAGCAGCGAGGTGCGTGTCTCGCCGACCATTCCCACCATCAGGTCGAGGTTGAACACCTCGAATCCGGCCCGCTGGATCTCCTCGCAGGCGGTCAGAACGTCCCGCACGGAATGGACTCGGCCGCTACGCGCCAGCACTGCGTCGTCGAGCTGTTGCACACCGAGGCTGAGCCGCGTCACCCCGGCCTCGCGAAGACGTTCCAACTTCGACCGGGTGACGCTCCTCGGAGCGCACTCGAAGGTCACCTCGCGGGTCGCATGCCACGGCAGGGCCTCCTGGAGGCCGCCGAACAGCCGCGCCAGCACCGACTCGCTGATGAGTGACGGAGTGCCGCCTCCGAAGTAAACGAAGTCGAGGTCTCGGCCTTCGATCGCCGCCGAGCTGGCGTACTGCCTCAGCTCGGCGGTCAGACAGTCGACGTAACGCTCGAGGTGGCCGCTACCCAGGCCGTCGTAGGACAGGTAGTAACAGTAGCGACAGCGCTCGGCGCAGAACGGCACGTGCACGTAGAGACCGAGAGGCGGCGCCTCCGGCCCATCGGCCGGAAGCGACAGCCGTCGCCGAAACGGCTCGGCCGCTTCCGCGGTCCACTGCGTGAAGGGTGGGTAGGCGGCGACGAAGTAGTTTCCGTAGGCGGGCGCCGCGAGGACGGCGCCGGTCGCGCCACCGTGCGGCGTACCCCCCTGTCCCGAAGGCAGGGGGGCATCCGATCGTCTCTCGTTCCGCATCGCCTCCACCCCCGTTCGCACCCGACCCGACCGACTCTAGCGGCTCTCGCGGATGGTGTCCGTGACGAAATCCTGCAGCCCGCCACGCCGTCGGGGCATTCTGCCACGAGTTGTTCGAAACCGTCACAGAGACCCTCGCGGGGAGCAGACCGCCGTTCGCTCACCAAAGCTCGCCGAGTCGCGCCATCAGCGCAGCGTACATGTCGATCCCCTGCCAGAGGTTGGCGAAACGGAGGTTCTCGTCCTTGCCGTGCTGGTTGTTGTCGTGATTGACCATCGGCACGATGACGAGCGGCACCTCCAGGATCTCGTCGAAGAGATAGAGCGGCAGGCTGCCCCCCAGGGTCGGCACCTCGATGACCGCCTCGCCCCGTCCCTCGCTCGCCGCGGCGATGACCGCCCGCGAGATCGGTAGGTCGAGCGGCGTGCGCAACGCCGGGTAGCCGCCCTCCCAGTCGAGCCAGACGATCCGCTCGTGCTGCCGCCTGAGCTCCATCGAGGGCTCCTCGTGAACGACGTGCCAACCGTCGCGCCCGAGCTCGGCCTCGACCAGCGCGCGCACTCGCTCCGGGCTCTGGTCCGGCACCAGGCGGAAGCCGAGCGAGATCCGGCCCTCGGTCGAGATGACGTTGCGCGCCTGCGCTCCGACGCGGCCGACCTCGATGCCGCGCACGTTGAGCGCCGGCAGGAGCAGGCGCTCCATCAGCGGTGCGTCGTCCGCCTCGGTGGCGGCGAGGGCGAGGTCGTGGCGCAACTCCTCGTCGACCGACGGCACCGAAGCCAGAGCGCGGCGCCCGGCCTCCGAGATCGGCCGCACGTCGTCGTAGAAGCCGTCGATCAGGATCGTGCCGTCGGGGTCGCGCAGGCCGCGCACCAGATCGGCCGCCAGCGCCCCCGGGTTGGGGGCCCAGTTGCCGTAATGGCCGCTGTGCAGCGGCCGGTTCGGGCCGTAGACGGTGAGCTCGAGCCCCATCGAGCCGCGCACACCGAAGACCACCTGGCCGCGGCGGCTCTGATGCACCGGCCCGTCGCAGAACAGCCATACGTCGGCGGCGAGCGCCTCGGCGTGGGTGCCGAGCAGCTCGGCCAGGTGGGGCGAGCCGGCCTCCTCCTCGCCTTCGAAGAAGAACTTCAGATTCACCGACGGCTGCCGACCGGCGGCGCGCAGCGCATCGAGCGCCGCGAGCATGGCGACGATCGGGCTCTTGTCGTCCGAGGCCGAGCGCGCGTAGATGCGCCACTCGGGATCGATCCGACCGTCTTCCGGCGGCCAGGCGACCACCTCGGCGCCGTCGTCGAGTCGACCCGAGCGCACCGTCGGCGTCCACGGATCGCTGGCCCATTGCTCGGGAACGACCGGCTGGCCGTCGTAGTGCGAGTAGAAGACCACCGTCCGGGTCGCACCGGGCACCTCGAGCTCGCCCAGGACCGCCGGCGGCGACCCGGGTGACTCGAGCAGCCGGGCGGCGATCCCACGGCTCTCGAGCATCCCGACCAGGTGGGCGGCGTTGCGCCGGATGTTCTCCTCGTCGGAGGCCACGTTGGGGATCTCCAGCAACTCGAAGAGCTCCGCGGCGATCGCCAGCTGGTGTTCGTCGCGGTAGTCGCGCACCCGCTCCAGCCAGTCGTCGGCAGGCGCCGGGATCGCGGTGATCCAGAGCGTCGCGGCGAAGCCCACGAGCAGCCGTCGGATTCCTCGTCTCTTCCTCATACAGTCACTCCCATTCGATCGTACCCGGTGGCTTCGACGTTACGTCGAGAGCGAGACCCGAGACCTCCGACATCGGCAGAATCCGGCTGCGCAGCTCCTCGAGGAGAGCGGCCGGGAGCCGGGCCGGGCGGGCCGTCATGGCGCGCGCCGAGTGCACTGGCCGCACCACCACGAGCTCACGGCCCCGGCCGTCGAGCTCGAGCGGCACCAGCACCGTCGGACACTGCCAGATGTCGTCGTAGATGCCGTGCCGCCGCAACCCGGCCATGACGATCTCGTCGATCGCGCGCAGCAGATCGAGCCGTTCGCGCGTCGTCGTAGCGGCGAGGTCGCGCGGCGAGCGCGGCGGCTGCGGGCCGAGGTTCCAGATGCAGCGGTTGATCCCGGCGACCTGTTTCAAGATCGACCCTCCGGTAGCGAGGAGCTCGTCCCACTCAGCCTCCCCGGAGAGCATCACCGGGTGCTCGTAGGCGCGAAGATCGGCCTTCACACCGACCGAGCGGATCGGCAGAACGAGGGCGTCGAGACCGAACGGCGTCGCCGCCCCGTCGACCGCGGCCTGCAGGGCGGAGAGCTCGTCTTTCGCCTGACGACCGTCGCTCCCCAGGAGCCGCACGCCGAGACCCGGGCCCGGAAACGGATGCCGCCAGACGAGGTCGCGCGGCAGGCCGAGCCGCAGGCCGAGCTCCCGCACCTCCGGCTTGTAAAGGTCGGCCAAGGGCTCGACGACGCGACCCTCGGCGATCATCCGCTCGACCAGCGGCACCCGGTTGTGGTGCGTCTTGATGACGTCGGCCCGCTTGGTGCCGCCGGTCTCGATGGTGTCGGGGTAGATGGTTCCCTGGCCGAGCAGGTGTCCCTCGAGACCGAGCGCCGCGGCCTGGCGCTCGAAGACCTCGATGAAGGTGTTGCCGATGGCGGCACGCTTCTGCTCCGGATCGACGAGGCCGTCCAGGGAGGCGAGAAAGTCGTCGCTCGCATCGACGAAGTGGAGCGCCCGCTCGAGACCGAGCTCTCCGAGCAGTGTCACCACACGGGCGCACTCGTCTTTGCGCATCAGACCGTTGTCGATATGGATCAGCGCCAGGCGCTCGGGGCCGAGAGCCAGCTCGAAGAGCTTCGCCGCCACCGTCGAGTCGACGCCGCCCGAGGCCAGCAAGAAGACCGAGCGCTGGCCCACCTGCCGCCGGATGCGCTCGATCTGCTCGTCGACATAGGCCGCCATCGTCCAGGAGGGTTCGCAGCCGCAGATCGAGGTGACGAAGTTGCCGATCATCTCGGCACCGTGCTCGGTGTCGTCGACCTCGGGGTGGAACTGGAACCCGTAGCGTTTCAGGCGGTCCGATCCGATCGCCGCTAAGCGGTGCTCCTTGCCGTCGGCAAGGGAGGTGTAGCCGAGCTCGCGGAACTCCGGACCGACCGAGACCACCGAATCGAAATGGCTCATCCACACCTGCTGGCGGCGCGGCTGGCCGGCGAACAAGGGATGCTCGTCGAGCAAGTTCAGATCGGCGGCGCCCCACTCCGGCTCGCCGTGGATCACCTCGCCACCGTAGCGCTTGGCGATCTCCTGGTGGCCGAAGCAGAAGCCGAGGATCGGCACGTCGAGGTCGAGGATCTCGTGCGTGTACTCCGAGTCCTCACCGTGCGACGACAGGCTCGGGCTGCCCGACAGGATGACGCCTTTATAACCCTCGAAGCGCTCGATCGGATCCTCCGGCTGGCGGATCTCCGCCAGCACCCGGCCCTGCCTGACCTTGGTGGCGATCAGATGAGCGTACTGCCCGCCGAAATCGACCACCGCGATGCGGTCGTGCTCGGTATCCTCTGGCGTACGTCCCTCCAAATCGGTCTCCTCTCGCCGACTCGCGGAGCATTCTATGCCGGAGCGGCCAGTCATTTTTGCTACGACGCGACATCTCCCACCCGCTCGGCGAAATGCTCACACTCGACCGGCACGGTTCCGGCGCCGGGACGAGGCCCCTTACTCCAACCCCGCGAAGAGGTTGTTGAGCGCTTCGGCCAAGGTCGGATGGGCGAAGATGCCGTCGCGGAGCGCCGTGTACGGGAGATCGCCCATCATCGCCACCTGGACGACCGCCATCAGCTCACCCCCCTCGATGCCGAGAATCGCGACGCCGAGGATCCGATCGCTCTCGGCGTCGACGACCGCCTTGATCAGCCCCTGTGTCTCGTCGGTCTCGAGGGCTCTCGCCACCGACGACATGGGGAGCCGAGCGACGCGGACGTCGACTCCCTCGGAGCGCGCCTCCTTCTCGGTCGAGCCGACCCGACCGAGCTGTGGGTCGATGAACACCGTGTAGGGCACCAGTCGGCCGTCGATGGAGGCGTCAGCCCCCTCGAGCAGATTCCCGCGCACCACTCGGAAGTCGTCGTAGGAGATGTGGGTGAAGGCCGGGCCTCCCTTGACGTCACCCAGAGCGTAGACCCCCGCGGCCGTCGTCTCCAGGCGATCGTTCACCCGCACGAAGCCTTTCTCGTCGGTCTCGACGGCGGTCTTCTCGAGGTCGAGGGCGTCGGTGTTCGGCCGCCGTCCCGCCGCCAGCAGGAGATGGGACGCCTCGAGCCGGCGCTCTCCTTCGGAACCCTGCACGGTGACCCGGATCGAGCCGTCCCGCGGCTCGACGCTCTGGGCCTCGCTCTCGAGCAGGACCTCGATGCCCTCCTCCTCGAGGATCTCGCGCACCGCATCCGCGATGTCCGGATCCTCACGCGGCAGCAACTGCTCGCAGCGCTGGACGACGGTCACGGTACTTCCGAAGCGACCGAACATCTGCGCGAACTCCAGGCCGACGTACCCACCGCCGACGACCACCAGGTATTCGGGCACCTCCGGGAGCTCCATGATCGACTCGTTGTCCAGCGCCTCGACCGCCTCGAGTCCGTCGATCGGCGGCCGCAGGGGCCGGGTCCCGGTATTGATGAAGATCTGATCGCCGGCGAGTCGCTTCGTCCTCCCGTCGGCGAGCACGATCTCGATCTCGTGGTCGTCGACGAAGCGAGCCTCGCCCATCACCAGGTCGAGGTTCTCGGCCTCTTCCAGGCCCTCGCGGCCGCTGTCGCGGAACCTCTCGACGATCGACCGTTTGCGCTGCCGCACGATCTCCAGATCGACCGCGATCGATCCCGTCGACACACCGTACTCTGCCGCCCGTCGCGCCAGATGGGCGACACGGGCGCTCGCCACCATGGTCTTGGTCGGCGTACAGCCGTAGTTGATGCAGCTTCCGCCGACGAGGCGACGCTCCACGATCGCCGTTCGCCAACCGGCCTCTGCCAGCGCGTGCGCCAAAGGCTTACCGGCCTGCCCGGTGCCGATGATGATGCCGTCGTAGCGTTCCATTACCGCCTCCCTTCCCGTAACGTCGATCGCTCGATTCCGCTCGCCGAGTTCATCACACCGCCTTCCCACGGCCCGACCGACGTCGGACGGACAGTTCGGGCTACGAAACTTTCGGGGCCGTTTGGGCGGCGTGAGCGTACCTCGATCAGCCACGAGAACAGGCCTATCAGCCATCCAGCGAGCCTGCCGCCCAGCATGAACTCGTAGCTACGCCCCGGGGCTGGTATCGATTTTGCGCCTGTTTTCTCGAGAGGCGATGCCCGAAAAGAACAGTTCAGAAGAGGCGGAGTCCACCGCCGAAGTCGTTCTCGAAGAGGTCCGCCGCCTGATCCGCGAGCTCGACCCGGAAGAGAGCCGCACCGATGGCGTACACCTCGACAGCTCCCTCGGCTCCGACCTGGGGATCGACTCTCTCGGCCGCGCCGAGCTGATCTCCCGCCTGGAGGACCGCTTCGACGTCGCCCTACCGGAGCGCGTGATCACCGAAGCCGAGACGCCTCGCGATCTGGCACGAGAGGTCGGATCCGCCTCTCCGGATACGGGTCGAGGTGAAATCGGGCTCGAACGCGAGGAGCCCACTTCGCACGAGACCGAGGAGGAAAGAGACGGGTGGCTGCCTGACGAGGCCGAGACGCTGGCCGAGGTCCTGGCCTGGCACGTCGACCAGCACGCCGATCGCCGACACATCCTGTACTTGGAAGAGGGGCCCGGCGAAGGTGAGCAACAGGAGCTCACGTACGGCGAACTCGCCGACCGAGCCCGGGCGGCGGCGGCCGCCTTCCAGGCCATGGGCCTCGATCGCGGTGGGAGCGTAGGACTGATGCTGCCGACGGGTCTCGACTACTTCGCTTCGTTCCTGGGCATCCAGCTCGCCGGCGGGGTTCCGGTGCCGCTCTATCCGCCGATGCGCAAGAGCCAGCTCGAGGACCACCTCGAGCGTCAGACCGGGATCCTCGACAACGCCAGGGTGAAAATCCTGGTGACCTTCGAGGATGTCGAGCCGCTGGCCGGCCTCGTCAGGGCGAAGGCTCCGGAGCTCGAGGAGATCGTCACGCCGGAGGAGCTCGCCGGCGATCCCGACGAGCTCCGAACGGCCGACCTCTCGCCCCGAGACACAGCCTTCCTGCAGTACACCTCGGGGAGCACCGGCGATCCGAAGGGCGTCGTCCTGAGTCACGCCAATCTCCTGGCCAACCTGCGCTCGATGGAGGAGGTACTCGAGATCGACGAGGAGGACGTGATCGTCTCCTGGTTGCCGCTCTATCACGACATGGGACTGATCGGAGCCTGGATGGGGAGTCTCTACTTCGGCGTTCCTCTGGTGCTGATGTCGCCCCTGGCCTTTCTCTCCCGGCCGGTGCGTTGGCTGCGAGCGATTCACAAGTACCGCGGCACCCTGTCGGCAGCCCCGAACTTCGCCTACGAGCTCTGTCTCGCCAAGATCGACGACGACGAGGCGAGCGGCCTCGATCTTTCGTCGTGGCGCCTGGCGCTGAACGGCGCGGAGCCGGTCTCACCGCGGGCGGTGGAGGAGTTTCCGGCCCAGTTCGAGGAGCTGGGACTCGAACCGAGAGCGATCCTGCCGGTTTACGGGCTGGCGGAGTGCTCGCTCGCGGTCACCTTCTCCGAGCCCGGCGAAAGACCGGTGATCGACACCATCGACCGGGAACGGTTCCAGCGCGACCGCCGGGCGGAACCGCTGGACGAGCGAGAGGAGGAAGGGGCGGAGGCTCTGCGCTTCGTCTCCTGCGGCCGACCGATCCCGCACCACGAGGTCCGCTTCGTCGACGCCGACGGTCGCGAAGTAGCCGAGCGGCAGGAGGGGCGCTTGCAGTTCAAGGGGCCCTCCGCTACCAGCGGCTACTTCCGCAATCCCGGCGAAACCGAGCGGCTCATGCGCGCCGACGGCTGGCTCGACTCGGAGGACCTGGGCTACAGCGCCGACGGACGGATCTATCTCACCGGGCGATCGAAGGACGTCATCATCCGGGCGGGGCGCAACATCTACCCTCAGGAGGTCGAGGACGCGGTAGGCGATCTCGCCGGGGTCCGCCGAGGCTGCGTCGCGGTGTTCGCCGCACACGACCGGGACGGAGGCGGGGAAAAGCTCGTCGTCCTGGCGGAGACCCGCCTCGACGAGGAGGACGAAGAGGGCCGCGAGGAGCTCGAGCGGGAGGTCGCGGAGCTCTCCATCGATCTCACCGGGACAGCACCGGACGAGGTCGTCCTGGTGCCCCCGCGAGTGGTTCCGAAGACTTCGAGCGGCAAGCTCCGCCGTTCCGCCGCCCAGCAGATGTACGAAGCGGACGAGCTGGACCAACCCTCACGGCCCGTCTGGCTGCAGATCGCCCGTCTCGCCCTCTCCGCGGTGCGTCCCGCGCTGGGGCGCGTCCGCCGTCGCGTCACCGCACTCGCATACGCCGTCTGGTTCTGGTCGCTCGCCGGGCCGATCGGGCTCCTGACCTGGCTCGCCGTCTGCCTCCTGCCTTCGCGCTCCCTGCGACGCCGAACCGTCCGCCGCGTCGCCCGCCTGATGGCGCGCCTGACCGGAACCTCGATCGAGTGCGACGGCCTCGAGCATCTCGACACCGACGAGCCGCGTGTGATCACCGCCAACCACGCAAGCTATCTCGACGGCTTCGTCCTCGCTGCGGTGCTCCCTCCCAACTGCGCCTATCTGGCCAAGGAAGAGCTCGAGCAGAACCTCTTCACACGCCTCTTCCTCGCCCGGCTCGGCTGCGTCTTCGTGGAACGATTCGATCCCGGAAAAGGAGAGGAGGAGTCGAGCAAGGCGGCAGGTGCGCTCGAACGCGGCGACCACCTGGTCGTCTTCCCCGAGGGCACCTTCCAGCGCGCTCCGGGTCTCCTGCCCTTCCGCATGGGGGCGTTCGTGGTCGCGGCCGAAAACGGTGCTCCGGTGGTACCGGTGACGCTACGGGGCACACGCTCGAAGATGCGAGGCTCGAGCTGGTTCCCCCGGCCCGGTAACGTCCGCGTGACCGTCGCCGCGGCGGTCGAGCCGGACGGTGAGGAGTGGGAGGATGCCGTCGCCCTGCGGAACAGAGTCCGAGCCGCCATCTTCGACCGTCTGGCCGAACCGGATCTAGCCTGAGCCAGGGCGAGATCGACCTCGAGATCGACCGACTCGAGCTCGGGTGTGTCGGGTCGCCGAGTCCGCTGCCGCCGCCCGCTAGCGAGCCAAACCGCCTCTCGCGGCACCTCTCTTGCACCTTCGAAGTTCACAGCGAGACGATGCCATCCCACCGACGGAACGACCCCGGAGGCCGCGAATGACGACAGATCGACCGACCGTTCTCACTTCGACAGCGCTTCTAGCGCTCGCGCTCACGGCCGGCGGGTGCACGACCGGCGCCCGCCTGACGCCCGCACCCGGCGCCAGCGAGGGGGCCCGGGTGGCCGAGGAGACCGTGATCGATCGAATCGACGGCGTGGAGATGACGATCGAGGTCGACGCCTGGCCAGGCTCGCCCGCGGTCGAGCGTGAGGTCACCCCGATCCAGATCTCGATCGACAACGACAGCCAGCGGCCGGTGCGCTTCGCCTACCAGAACCTCGCGCTCGTCACCGATCGGGGCGAGCGCCTGTCGGCGCTACCGATCTTCCGAGCGGAACGGAAGGCCTCCGACGCCGTGGAGCCTCCCGTCACCACGATCGGATTTCATCACCGGCGCTTCACTGTGGCCCCGCACCTGCACGCCTACTTCCCCTCGTTGACGCTCTCCCACCACCACTTTCCCTACGATCCTCTCTACAACACCCACTACTACGACTTCTGGCTCGAAGGCCGCATCGAGATGGCGCAGGTGCGCCTCCACGGCCTGCCCGAGGGAGTCCTCGAGCCCGACGGCGAGATTTCGGGCTTCGTCTTCTTCGAAAAGGTCGACCCGGAGATCGATCGCGTGCGCCTGCGGGCCGATCTCGTCGACGCGGACAGCGGCGAGGTGTTCGGCAGTCTGAGCATTCCGTTCGAGGTCGTCGAGAAAGGCTGAGCCCTCCCCGACCGAGCTCGATTCGCCCGGTAGGGTTTTCACTCCGACCGGGAAGAATTTCGCCGCCTGGCGCCCGCGGCCGCCCCTCCCGACGGGCGGCCGAGATGGAACGACAGTTGCAGCTTGAATCCGCAGATGATCGAAGCGACGACAAACCACCCGTGAGGGTGTCGACTCATAGCCGGATCGAGCCTACGCTGGTTCGGCGGGGCGAGCCGACGCACGGCTACGCCCACCCCGGATCACGACACGCTGCGGTCCCGATTCGAAGCGACCTGCACGAGAAAGGAGATTTGCCATGACGACGACATACGAGAGCGATCTCGAGCGGGGCATCCTCGCCGAAGCGAACAAGGAGAAGCGCGAGGTCCTGATCGAGATGTTGAAAGAGGCCTACTGGATGGAGATCGAGACGGTGATGAGCTACATCGCCAACTCGGTCAACCCCGACGGTGTGCGCGCGCAGGAGGTCATCGAGTCGCTGTCCGAGGACATCGACGAAGAGCTCGACCACGCGCAGCGCTTCGCCGAGCGGATCAAGGAGATCTGGGGCATCGTGCCCGGCTCGAAGCAGTTCCGCGCCGAGCAGAGCTTCCTGCAGCCTCCGACCGATCAGACCGACATCGTCCACGTCGTGCGGGGTGTCATCGAAGCCGAGAAGTCGGCCATCTCCTACTACAACGAGATCATCGAGTTCTGCGAGGGCCTCGACCCGGTGACGCAGGACATGGTGATCGACATCCTGCGCGACGAGGAGGGGCACCTGCGGCTGTTCGAGGGCTTCCTGCGCGAGCTCGAGCCTAAAGATACGAGCGCCGAGGCCGCCTAGCGAGGCGGCAGCATGTTCGGCCGCAAGTTCGAGCTCTTCACCCTGTTCGGGTTCAAGGTCGGGATCGATGCCTCCTGGTTCATCCTGGCGATCCTGATCACCTGGTCCCTGGCGACCGGTTACTTTCCGTACGCCTTCGAGGACCTCTCCACCCGAACCTACTGGGTGATGGGCGTGGTCGGCGCACTGGGTCTGTTCGGCTCGGTGGTGCTGCACGAGTTCGCCCACTCCTGGGTAGCGCGGCGCAACGGCCTGCCGATGAAGGGCATCACGCTGTTCATCTTCGGCGGCGTCGCCGAGATGAGCGAAGAGCCGCCCAGCCCGCGGGTCGAGTTCCGCGTCGCCGTCGCCGGGCCGATCGCCTCGATCGCCATCGCCGCCGTCGCCTACGCGACGACGGTGAGCGGCCGCCTCGCCGGCTGGCCCGTGCCGGTGGTCGGGGTGCTCTCCTACCTGGCGATGATCAACCTCGTGCTGGTCGCCTTCAACGCCGTGCCGGCCTTCCCGCTCGACGGCGGCCGCGTGCTGCGCTCGTTCCTGTGGAGCTGGAAGGACAGCCTGCGCTGGGCGACCCGCGTGACCTCCAAGATCGGCGCGATCTTCGGCCTGGTACTGATCGTGCTCGGCGTGCTGAGCGTCCTGGCCGGGGACTTCATCGGCGGCATGTGGTGGTTCCTGATCGGCCTCTTCCTGCGCGGCGCCGCCCAGTCGTCCTATCAGCAACTGCTGATGCGGCAGCTACTCGAGGGCGAGCCGGTGCGACGCTTCATGAACGAGAGGCCGATCTCGGTCGAGCGCTCGCTCTCCGTCCGCCAGCTGGTCGAGGAGTTCGTCTACCGCCACCACCACAAGCTCTTCCCGGTGGTCGAGGACGACCGCATCGTCGGCTGTGTCACCACGCGCGACATCAAGGAGCTGCCGCGCGACGAATGGGAGCGCCAGAGCGTCGGCGCCATCGCCGAGGAGTGCAGCGACGAGAACACCGTCGGACCGGACGAGGACGCCATGAAGGCGCTGGCCCGGATGACCAAGAGCGGCAACTCGCGCCTCATGGTGGTCGAGGACGGGCGCCTGATCGGCATTCTGTCGCTCAAGGACCTCCTCGAGCTCTTCCGCCACAAGATCGAGCTCGAGGACCTGGACGAAACGCCCGAGGCGGCCTGAGGAGGCGACCGCCGAGGCCAACGACGACCCGGATCAGCCAGAGGACACCACGAACACTAGGAATCGACACCGAAGCAACCACACGCGAAGGAGGCCCCAACATGCCAGAACAAGCACTGAACGGAAAACGAATCGCCATCGTCGCCACTGACGGCTTCGAGCAGAGCGAGCTCTTCGAGCCGCTCGAGGCTCTCCGCACGGCCGGAGCCGAGGTCGACGTCATCGCCCCCGAGGCGGGGTCGATTCGCGGCTGGAACCACGGTGAGTGGGGCCGCGAGGTCACGGTCGACCGGACCCTGGCCGAGGCCGACCCGGACGACTACGACTCACTGGTCCTGCCGGGCGGAGTGATGAACCCGGACAAGTTGCGCATGCGCGAGGACGCGACGCGCTTCGTGCGCGCCTTCTTCAAGGAGGCCAAGCCGGTGGCGGCGATCTGCCACGGCCCGCAGATCCTGATCGACTGCGGCGTGCTGGAAGGTCGCGAGGTCACCAGCTATCCGTCGATCAAGATGGATCTCAAGAACGCCGGTGCCCGCTGGGTCGACCGGGAGGTCGTGGTGGACCAGGGTCTGGTGACCAGCCGTAAGCCGGACGATCTGCCCGCCTTCATCGCCAAGACGATCGAGGAGACCGTCGAAGGGCGGCATCCGGCGCAGGCCACCGCCTAGGGCCCGGCTCTCCGGCCTCCGCCGTGCCAGAGCTTCCCCACGTCGAGGTCGCCCGGCGCTACGTCGACGCGACGTCGCTCCACCGACCGATCGAGCACGTCCGCCTGCGCGATCCCTCGCTTCTCGGGGAGGCCTCGCGCCAGAGGCTGGCCGCCAACCTGGTCGGCGACTGCTTCACCGCCACCCACCGGCACGGCAAGCTCCTCGGCGTTTCGACCGAGCGCGACGGCTGTCTGGTGCTCCACCTCGGCATGAGCGGCGAGCTGGTGGCGTTCGCCGACGCCGCGAAGGAGCCGGAGCACTCGGCGCTCCTCGTAGCCTTCGACGACGGCTTCCACCTCGCATTCGAGAACCCACGCCGCCTGGGGAGGGTCGACTGGACTGCCGATTTCGACTCGTTCGTCGAGGCGGAGGATCTCGGCCCCGATGCCCTCGGCATCGAGCGCCGCCGCTTCCGCCGCATCCTGGAGGGCCGTCGCGGCGCCATCAAGCCGTTACTCATGGATCAGCAGGTCCTGGCCGGAATCGGCAACGAATACGCCGACGAGGTGCTGTTCCAGACGGGCCTCTGGCCGCGGCGGACCGCCGGCGAGTTGACGGACAGCGAGACCGAACACCTTTACCGCAATCTACAGCGGATCCTCGAGACGGCGATCGAGCGGCGGGCGGCTCCCGACGAGATGCCGCGCTCGTGGCTCCTTCCGCGGCGCCAAAGCGGCGCCGACTGTCCGCGCTGCGAGGGCGAGATCCGCCGCGACGAGATCGCCGGGCGAGCCACCTACTGGTGCCCGAGCTGCCAGGGCGACGCCGACCGGAGCGGGGGCTGACATTCACCCGCATCGCGAGCCGACCGGAGGAGATTCCCGGACCCGCTGTGGCAGCAACCCCGGCGCAGCCTCATCGCGCCAGCACCGAGGTCACGCCGACGGTCTCGAGCACCATCCAGAGGACGAACGCGGCGTAGACGGACAGAAGGCCCAAGCTCTCCGTGCGGCCCAGCTTCATCCCGGAGCGAAGGCTAGTGAACAGGACCACGGTCGCCACCGTCAGCACGCCCATCAGCGGCGCCGATACCGCGTAATCGACCCTTACCGTGCCGGCGAGCAGCACCGCCACCGGGATTACCACCAGCAGATCGAAGATATTGCTCCCCAGGACGTTACCGACGCTCACGACCGGACGGTCCTCGCGCGCCGCGCGGTAGCTGATCACCGCATCGGGAGCGCTGGTCGCCACGGCGACGACGGTGACTCCCCACAGGAAG
>JAWVZD010000007.1:0-14867 GCA_033722395.1 Thermoanaerobaculia bacterium
ACCACCAGCAGATCGAAGATATTGCTCCCCAGGACGTTACCGACGCTCACGACCGGACGGTCCTCGCGCGCCGCGCGGTAGCTGATCACCGCATCGGGAGCGCTGGTCGCCACGGCGACGACGGTGACTCCCCACAGGAAGCTGGGCGTGCCGAAGTAGGCGCCCAGCCCGAGCGCCGTCCAGACCAGCCCTTCGGCCGCGGCCAGGACTACGAGCACGCTCGCGACGAGCCGCAGCCAGGTACGTGCCGGGCTCTCGGATCCCGACTCGCCGCTCGACTCGCGGTGATCGGCGGCGTCCTCGACCTGCAAGAACAGATAGAGGCCGTAGAGAGCCAGCGGCAGCAAGGCGAGGACGCGTCCCATCTCGCCCGCCAGACGCTGGTCCGCTACCGGCCGGTAGATCACCGCCAGCGAGAAGGCGATGAGCAGCGTGGCGATCGAGATGACGTAGAACTGGGCGTCGCGATAGATCACCTCGAGACCGACCTCGAGACGGCCGACCAGCCCGGCCATCGCCGGGATCACCAGGATATTGAAGATCGCCGAGCCGACGACGACCGACACCCCGAGCTCGAACTCGTCGTGCAGCAGGGTCGAGAAGACCGCACTCGCCAGCTCCGGCAGGCTGGAGGCCACCGCCGCCACCAGCGTGCCCTGCACCAGCGCCGGCAGACGGTAGTGGGTGCACAGGCTGTCGCTCGCCTCCTCGAGCACGATGCTCGAGCGCCAGACGGCGGCGGCCGAAACCGTACCCACCCCCACCAGGATCAGCAGCTGCACGTTGGACCTACCTCCTGCATCTCGCCTCCCGATCTCATCACACCGCGGCAGCGGGTCGCGGCTACCAGGCGGATGACGGCATGACCGAGAGCTCGGGTCACACCGATGTCGGCACCGCGACCGAGGCGCTTCTCGAGCGGGTCGGACCGCGGGTCCGCCTCGGCCTTCCCCTCGGTATCGGCAAGCCGGTCGCCCTGGTCAACGAGCTCTATCGCCGCGCCCGCGACGACTCGTCGCTCGATGTCGAGATCTACAGCGCTCTGTCGCTCGCTCCGCCGCGTTGGTCGAGCGATCTCGAGCGCCGCCTGGTCGAGCCGATGGCCGAGCGCATCTTCGGCGACGTGCCCGAGCTCGACTACGTCACCGATCTGGAGCGAGACGAGCTGCCGCCGAACGTCCGCATCCACCAGTTCTACCTGCGGCCCGGCGACCTGCTCGACAGCACCGCGGCGCAATCAGCCTACATCGCCTCGAACTACACCCACGTCGCCGAGCACGTGCTCAAGCGCGGCTTGAACGCCGTGGCCCAGTCGGTCGGCCGGCGCCAGGACGGCTCCGAGAGCCGTTACAGCCTCGGCTCGAATCCCGATCTGACGCTCGACCTGTTACCCGCCCTGGCAGCCAGGCGCCGCAGCGGGAAGCCGGCGGCGTTCGTCGGCCACGTCAACCGGGAGATGCCGTTCATGTACGGCGACGGCGAGCTGACGGCCGACGACTTCGACATCCTCGTCGACGACGGTCGCGCCGAAGCTCTGTTCGGTCCCCCGAACCGTCCCGTCGGCACCGCCGACTATCTGATCGGGCTCTACGCCAGCGCCCTCATCCCAGACGGAGGCACGTTGCAGCTCGGCATCGGCACGATGAGCGACGCGGTCTCCGCCATGCTGCTCCTGCGCCAGCAGGAGAACGAGGCCTACCGCCGCGCCATCCGGGCCGCGGCGGCCGATATCGCGCCGCTGGCCGAGGCGATCGGCGGCACCGGTCGCTTCGAACAGGGGCTGTTCGCCAACTCCGAGATGCTGGCGGAGGGCTTCCTACACCTCTACCGCGCTGGGATTCTGGCGCGAGGCGTATATCCGGACGCCACCCTGCAGCGGCTCATCGACGAGGAGGGGTTCGACGACGAGGTCAGCCCGGAGCTCTTCCGCGCCATGGTGTCGCGCCGTGGTCTCGACCGCCCCCTGACGCCCACCGAGGTCGACGAGCTGCGCCGCCTCGGACTGCTGGCCGAAGAGGTCGCCTGGAAGGACGGTGCCCTGGTGCGCCCCGACGGCTCCTCGGTCGCGGCCGATCCCGGCGAGGCGAAGAACCTGGAGGCGATCTGTCGCGACTTCCTGGGCGAGCGGCTCGCCGGCGGGCAGGTGGCCCATTTCGGCTTCTTCCTCGGACCACGGGCGTTCTATCAGGGGCTGCGCGAGCTCGACGAGACGGAGCGCCGGCGGTTCAACGCCACCCGAATCTCCTGGGTGAACCGTCTGGGAGAGGCGTTCGAGCTCCAGGCGGCCCAGCGGCGTCGGGCGCGCTTTCTCAACGAGACCATGATGGTCACCGCTCTCGGCGCCGCCGTCTCCGACGGCCTCGACGACGGCCGGGTGGTCAGCGGCGTCGGCGGACAGTACAACTTCGTCGCCATGGCGCACGAGCTGCCCGACGCCCGTTCCGTCCTGCTGTTGAAGAGCACCCGCGAGTCCGGTGGTGAGCTCACCTCGAACCTGCGCTGGAGCTACGGCCACGCCACCATCCCGCGCCATCTCAAGGATCTCGTGGTCACCGAGTACGGCGTCGCCGATCTGCGCGGCAAGACCGATGCCGAAGTCGTCGAGGCGATCGCCGGGGTCTGCGACTCCCGCTTTCAGGACGACCTCGTCGCGTCGGCCAAGCGGGCCGGCAAACTGCCACAGGATTTCCGTCTGCCGGACCGATTCCGCCGTAACCGGCCGGAGCGCGCCGCCACCGCCCTCGAGCCCCTCGAGCAGCTCGATCTCTGCCCGCGCTTCCCGTTCGGCAGTGACCTCACCGACGAGGAGGTCGTCCTGGGGCGCGCCCTGCGATCCCTCGAGGCGCTGCGCCGGGCGCCGGTGAGGAACCGCCCGTCGTTGGCGGTCCTGCGGAGCTCCATCGCGCCGCCGGCGGCCGCCGCACCGTATCTCGCCCGGATGGGGCTCGATCGTCCCTCCGGCTGGACCCAACGCCTCGAGCGCCGGCTCGTGCTCCTCGGGCTCGCCTCGATCGGAGCCATCTGAGATCGCCCATCCATCGACGACGAGAAAGCGTAGGTAGGACATGGAAGAGAGCAGACAGCCGGTCATCGTCGGAGGTCTCCGGACCCCGTTCGCCAAGCGGGGAACCGCCCTCGCCGCCCTCTCGCCGCTCGAGCTCGGGCAGCAGGTCACCGCAGAGCTGGTCGAGCGGCTGGAGCTCGATCCAACCACCGTCGAGCAGGTGGTCTTCGGTCAGGTGATCCCCTCGATCGAGGCTCCCAACACGGCGCGCGAGATCGTCCTCGGGATCGGCCTGCCGCGGGAGATCGAGGCTCACACGGTGTCGAAGGCCTGCATCACCAGCTATCAAACGACGGTCGACGCCTACCGGGCGATCGCCGACGGCTCGATCGATTGCGGCATCGCCGGCGGCACCGAGAGCGCCAGTCAGGTCCCGATCACCGTCTCCGAGCCTCTGCGCGACGCGCTCCTCGAAGCCGAGCAGGCGGACGGACTCACCGCGACGGCGAAATCTTTCCGAGGCGTCGGACCGAGCGATCTCGCACCGCAGCCGCCGCCGATCGCCGAGTACTCGACCGGCGAGACCATGGGGGAGGCCGCCGAGCGCATGGCCAAGGAGAACGGCATCTCCCGCCGGGATCAGGACGAGTTCGCCCATCGCAGCCACTGTCGCGCCGCCGAAGCCTGGGAGAACGGCGAGCTCGACTCTCAGGTGATGACGATGCGACCGGGCCCCGCCTACGACCAGAGCTTCGAGCGCGACAACCTGGTGCGGCCGGACTCCGATCTCGATCGCTATGCCGCCCTCGAGCCCGTCTTCGACCCCCGCCACGGCTCGGTCACCGCCGGCAACAGCTCGCCGCTCACCGACGGCGCGGCGGCCCTCGTCCTGATGAGTCAGGAGAAGGCCGAGGCAGAGGGCTACCCCGTGCTCGGCCGGATCCGCCGCTTCGCCTTCGGCGCGCTCGACCCCGAGGATCAGCTCCTGCTCGGGCCGGCGCTGGTCATCCCCCGTCTGCTCGATCGCGCCGGCATGTCGCTCGACGACTTCGAACTCGTCGACCTGCACGAGGCCTTCTCGGCGGCGGTCCTGTCGGTGCTCGAGGCGCTCGCTTCGCAGAGCTTCGCCCGCGATCGCCTCGGAAGATCCTCGGCGGTGGGCGAGATCGATCGCGAGCACCTCAACGTCCAGGGCGGCTCGATCGCTCTCGGGCACCCGTTCGCCGCCACCGGCGCTCGGCAGATCCTACAGACCCTGACCGAGCTCGGCCGCCGCGGCGGCGGCCTGGCCCTGTGCTCGGCCTGTGCCGCCGGCGGCATGGCCGCGGCGATGATCCTGGAGGTGGACCGATGACGACGAGGCTGAGCGAGAGCAAGCGACCGTTCCGGCTCGAGAGCCGCGACGACGGCCTCCGGATCCTGTGGATCGACGACCCCGAGCGCTCGGTCAACACGCTGCGCCGGGGCTTCGATCGCCATCTTCACGATCTACTCGACTCACTCGACCAGGACGGCGGGGCGCGCGCCCTGGTCGTCGCCTCGGCCAAGGAGGAGAGCTTCGTCGTCGGCGCCGATCTCGAGATGTTCGACGAGCTCGAGTCCGTCGAGGAGGCCACCGCCCTCGCTCTGAGCGCTCAGAAGGTGCTCCACCGTCTCGCCGAGGATCTCGACCTGCCGGTGGTCGCCGCCATCGACGGCCAGTGCGTCGGCGGCGGGTTGGAGGTCGCGCTCGCCTGCTCCTCCCGCGTCGCCTCGTCGAGCACCCAGACCCGCCTGGGTCTTCCCGAGGTGAAGCTCGGCCTGGTGCCCGGAGCCGGCGGCACGCAGCGCCTGCCGCGGCTCGTCGGCTTGGAGGAGGCCCTCGACCTCATCCTGACCGGCAAGCGGATCCCCGCCGAGAGGGCCCTCCGTATCGGGCTCGTCGACGAGGTGGTGCATCCTGCCATCCTGCTCGACGTGGCGCTCGAACGAGCGCGGCGCCTGGCCGACGAGGCCGAGGCCGAGGAGTCCCTGGTCGAGCGCACGCAGGAGGCGCTCGAGGAGGCGATGCCACGCGACCTCAAGGCGCTCCTCCTCGAGGACAACCCGGCCGGCAGACGGGTGCTCTTCTCGCAAGCGAAGAAGCGCACCCTGGCGAAGACCAAGGGCAACATGCCGGCACCCTTGCGCGCCCTCGAGGCGGTGCGGACGGGCATCGAGGAGGGCATGGAAGCCGGGTTCCGGGCCGAGGCGGAGGCGTTCGGGGAGCTCGCCATGAGCGAAGAGGCGGAGCATCTCATCTTCCTGTTCTTCGCCCGCCAGGAGCTCGACGCCGAGACCGGGGTGGCGGACGACGACGTCGAGCCCCGATCGATCGACAAGGTCGGCATCCTCGGCGCCGGGCTGATGGGCAGCGGTATCGCTCAGGTGAGCGCCGCCGAGGCCGGGGTCACCGTGCGGCTCAAGGACGCCGCCGAGGAGCCGCTCCGAGACGGGGTGCGGCGCATCCACCGGAATCTCGCCGCGAGCCGGCTCGGCCACCGGGAGCGCGAGCGCACCCTGGCGCGCATCCGGCCGACCGTCGACTACACCGGCTTCGGCCGCGCCGGACTGGTGATCGAGGCGGTCGTCGAGGACCTCGAGATCAAGCATCGCGTCCTTGGCGAGGTGGAGGAGGCGGCGGCGCGGGACTTCATCTTCGCCTCGAACACCTCGTCGATTCCGATCGGCGACATCGCCGAGGCGGCCGGCGACCCGAGCCGGGTCATCGGCATGCACTACTTCTCGCCGGTCGAGAAGGTGCCCCTGCTCGAGGTCGTCACCACCGACGAGACCGCTCCGTGGGTGGTCGCCACCTGCGTCGAGTTCGGTAAGCGCCAGGGAAAGACGGTCATCGTGGTCAACGACGGCACCGGCTTCTACACCAGCCGCATCCTCGTTCCCTACATCAACGAGGCCCTCGATCTGCTCACTACAGGCGTCCCGGTCGACACGATCGACGATGCTCTGGCCGACTTCGGCTTTCCGGTAGGACCGCTCAAGCTGCTCGACGAGGTCGGCATCGACGTGGCCGAGAAGATCGGTCGCATCGCCCATGAGGCGTTCGGCGAGCGGATGGAGCCGGCCGAGATCCAGGCCGCGCTGGTCGAGGACGATCGGCGGGGTCGCAAGAACGGACGAGGCTTCTACCGCTACGAGCGCGACGGACGCGAGTGGCAGAGTACCGGCGACGTCGACGAGAGCCTCTACGACTCGCTCGACATCGAGGTCGGCGAGCTCGGGAAAGGTCCGAGCGCGGAGGAGATCGCCCGGCGGTGCGCTCTCGCCATGGTGAACGAGGCGGCGCACTGCTACGACGAGGGGATCCTGCGCTCGGCGCGTGACGGCGACGTCGGCGCGGTCTTCGGACTCGGCTTTCCACCCTTCCTGGGCGGACCGTTCCACTGGCTCGACGGACGCGGCCTGGAGCGGACGCTAGGCGAGCTGCGCGAGCTCGCGGAGACGACCGGGGGTCGCTTCGAGCCCGCCCGGTCGATCGCCCGCCTAGCGGAGGGCGGACTCCGCTTCTATGATGAAACGACACCCCCGCCCGGAGCCGATCTCGACGAGACTCGGTCGACGAGGCCACCGGCGGAGGAGGAGTCGACCTGAGATGACGCTCGTCCAGTCGGTAGTCGTTCTCCTGGCGGCACTCGCCGTCGCCCTGACGCTTCTCTATCGCGGTCGAGCCTTCTGGTCCTGGCTGGCACCGGCGGCACTCTGCCTCGGCGCCTGGGCTTTCTTCGTCCGGCCCGGCACGGCCGCGGTGGCGATCCCGGCCGGCATCCTCGCCCTACTGGCACTCCTGTTCGGTGTCAGGCCGATCCGCCGCCACCTGATCACCGCCCCGCTCATGCCCCGGCTGCGCGGCCTCCTGCCGCGCCTCGGCGAAACCGAGCGGGTGGCGCTCGAGGCCGGTACCGTCTGGTGGGACGCCGAGCTGTTCTCCGGCCGCCCCGACTGGCGACTCCTGCTCGACTATCCGAAGAGCGAGCTCTCCGCCCGCGAGCGCGAGTTCCTCGACGGTCCGTGCGAGGAGCTCTGCCGCATGATCGACGACTGGGAGGTGATGCAGCGGCGCGATCTCTCCCCCGAGGTCTGGGAGTTCATCAAGCGGGAGCGCTTCTGGGCGATGATCATCCCGGAGCGCTACGGCGGCCTCGAGTTCTCGGCCGCGGGCCACTCCGCGGTGATCACCAAACTGGCGAGCCGCAGCGTCACGGCGGCGGTGACGGTCATGGTGCCCAACTCGCTCGGTCCGGCCGAGCTGCTCCTGCACTACGGCACCGACGAGCAGAAGGAGTATTACCTACCGCGGTTGGCCCGCGGCGAGGAGATCCCCTGTTTCGCCCTCACCGGTCCGGAGGCCGGCAGCGACGCCGCCGCCACGCAGAGCATCGGCATCGTCGAGCGCGGCGAGTTCGAGGGCGAAGAGGTCCTCGGCATGCGGCTGAGCTGGCAGAAACGCTACATCACGCTGGGGCCGGTCTCGACGGTCATCGGACTGGCCTTCCGTCTGCTCGATCCCGACGGCCTGCTGGGCGACGAGGAGGATCTCGGCATCACCTGCGCCCTGGTGCCGTCCGATCTGCCGGGGATCGATATCGGCGATCGCCACGACCCACTCGGCATCCCGTTCGAGAACGGCCCCAACGAGGGCCACGACGTCTTCGTGCCCCTCGATTTCATCATCGGAGGGCGCGAGCAGGCCGGCAACGGTTGGCGCATGCTGATGGAGAGCCTGGCGGCCGGCCGCTCGATCTCACTGCCGTCGCTGGCGGTGGGGGCATCGCAGCTCGCAGCGCGTGTGGTAAGCGCCTATGCCATGGTGCGGGAGCAGTTCGACAACCCGATCGGGCGCTTCGAGGGGGTCGAGGAGCCGCTGGCTCGGATCGCCGCCACCACCTACTGGATGAACGCCACCCGCCGGGTCACCCTGGCCGCCATCGACCAGGACGAGCAGCCGCCGGTGATCTCGGGCATCGTGAAGTGCTACCTGACCGAGGCGATGCGCGACGTGGTCGAGGACGCGATGGACATCCGCGCCGGCGCCGGCATCATGCGCGGGCCGCGTAACGTCCTGGCGAGCGCCCACATGGCGGTCCCGGTCGGTATCACCGTCGAAGGCGCCAACATCCTGACGCGATCGATGATCATCTACGGCCAGGGGGCGATGCGCTGTCACCCCTATCTACTGGACGAGATCCACGCCCTCGAGGAGGGCGACGCGGCTCGCTTCGACCGGGCCTTCTTCCGCCACGTCGGCCATCCCTTCGTCATGGCGACCCGCGCCCTGGTCCTCGGCCTGACCGGCGCTCTGCCGGCACGGCTCGCCCATCGCGGGCCGTCGTCCGGATACATCGCGCGGCTGTCCCGGCTGAGCGCCTGCTTCGCGTTGGTCTCGGAGGGCGCTCTCGTCGCTCTCGGGCCGGCTCTGAAACGCAAGGAGAAGATCAGCGGCCGGCTGGCGGATGCCCTGGCATGGCTCTATCTCGGCTCGAGCGTCGTCAAGGAGCATCACGACCACGATCACCCCCAGCGCGACCTGCCGTTCGTCGAGTGGACCTGCCACGAGGCGGTGGGAACGATCGAAGCGGCGCTGCTCGGAGTGATCGACAACCTCCCGGTCCGTCCGCTCGCCTGGCTCCTCAGACCTCTCGTCTTCCCGCTCGGGGCTCGTCGCCGGTCGATCGACGATCGGCTGGGCAGCCGAGTGGCGGAACGCCTGCTCGACGATCGGCTGGCACGCGGCTTTCTCACCCGCGACATCTACGTGCCGGAAGCCGACGAGCCCGGTCTCGGCCGGTTGGAGGCGGCGCTCGAAGAGGCGCGCGAGGCGCTCGCGGTCGAGAAGAAGATCCGCGCCGCGGTGCGCTCCGGGCAGCTCGAGCGCGCGCCGGGCGACGAGCTCGCCGACAACGCTCTGGCCGAGGGCGTCATCACGCGAGAAGAGCGCGAGCAGCTGCGGCAGGCCGACGAGGCCCGCCGCGAGGTCATCCGCGTCGACGCCTTCGACGCCGAGACCTACCGCTCGCTCAACATCTAGTCTGCAGCGGTTCGCTGCGGTGCCCCGGTAAGCTCTCCGTACGGAGACCCGATGACCCGACAGCAGAAAGCCCGCCGCATCCAGGAGATCCTCGACGACCTCTATCCGCAGGCCGACATTCCCCTCGATCACGACGATCCCTACACCCTGCTCGTGGCCACCATCCTGTCGGCTCAGTCGACCGACAAGAAGGTCAACCAGGTGACGCCGCAGCTGTTCGAGCGCGCTTCGACGCCCGAGGAGATGGCCGCGCTCGATGTCGACGAGATCGCCGATCTGATCCGCCAGATCGGCCTCTACCGCCAGAAGGCGAGGAGCATCAAGCGGTCGAGCGAGATGCTGGCCGCGCGCGGCGGCGAGGTGCCCGACACCTTCGAAGAGCTCGAGGAGCTACCGGGCGTGGGACACAAGACGGCCTCGGTGGTGATGGCGCAGGCCTTCGGCAAGCCGGCCTTCCCGGTCGACACCCACATCCATCGGCTCGCCGAGCGCTGGGGCCTGTCCGACGGCAGCAGCGTCGTCCAGACCGAACGCGATCTGAAGGAGCTCTTCCCGGAAGAGGCCTGGGGGCGGGTCCATCTGCAGATGATCTACTTCGGGCGCGAGCACTGCCCCGCTCGCGGCCACGACCCCGAAGCGTGTCCGATCTGCTCCTGGGCGGCCGACGGCACCGGCTGAGCCCCCAGCCAGGCAACCGACCCTACGGCCGGCGCCGCAGCATGACGCCGCCGAGAGCCGCCAGCCAGGCCGCGTTCAGATGGAACACCGGTCGGTAGTACTCCAGGTTGTCGCCGAAGGCCATGGTCAGGAGCATCGCCGCCACACCGAGCACCACCGCCGCCCAACCGAGCACCGACGGCACCAGGCGCCACTTCAGGAACGCCGCTGCCAGCACCAGCTGTCCGAGGCCGAAGAAGACGCGCGAGAAGCGCACCAGGCAGGTGACGTACTCGGTGTCGAGTCTGAGACCCTGAACGTAGGTCGCCACGACGTTGGCCGGTGCTTCATCGAGCTGAAGCGCTCCCCAGGCGCCGTGGTGGTAGTAGAAGGCCTCACCGAGTGCCCCGACCGCGAGGCCCAGCGCGGCCACGGCCGCACCCGGCCACAGAAAAACCCGAATCTCGTCCTCCGAATCGAGAGCGGCGAGAGCCGCGAAACCCATGATGCCGATCACCAGGCCGAAGATGTGGGCCCGGTACACCCATACGAACTGGTGCCAGGCGTCGTGGACCGCAGCGAAGTCCCCCGCCACGAAGAAGGTCCCGATGCGCACCGGCAGCAGCCACCAACCGGCCCACAGCAACACCGCCCCGACGACGAAGAACCACCCGGTGATTCGTCTCGACTCTTCACTCTGCATGGTGTATCTCCCGCGCTGACTCGATCGCTAGCAAACCGGCTACCTCCCTCGATCCTAGAACACTCGCCATTTCCGAAGCGGGTTCGACACCGATGAAACGCCTGCCGATCGGATCGTCGCCTACCTCCCGCCTACGAGCGCCGCGATCACGGAGGGCAGCTCGTCGACCTCGACGTCTTTCGCCAGAATGGTGCCGTCGCGGTCCAGGAGCACGTTGGCCGGCAGCGAGCGGATGGCGAAGAGCTGGGCCGGGGCGGTGTCGAAACCGGACACGTCGCCCATCTGAGTCCACGGCAGACCGTCCGTCTCGATCGCCTCGAGCCAGGCATCGCGCGAGAAGTCGATGCTGACGCCGACGATCTCGAAGTCGGCCCGCGGGAAGCTCTCGTAGAGCTCCACCAGGGCCGGGTTCTGGGCGCGGCACGGTCCGCACCAGGCTCCCCAGAAATCGATCAGGGTCACCCTGCCTCGAAAGTCCTCGATCGAGACGACGCCACCGCTCGCCGTTTCGAGCTCGAACGCCGGCACCGTCCGCCCGACCGCGACCGCGGCCAGGAGATCCCGCCGTCGCTCGAGATCGCGGACGTAACGCGACGTCGCCAGAGTCTCCGGGAAGAGCGCGAGCAGCGGCTCGAGCCGGGCGAGGTCGAGGGCACCGATGCGGTGCCGTATCGCGACGTAGGGAGCGACGAAGCTATCGGCGTGTGCGGCGATCCAGTTGTCGACGTAGGCGGATTCGGCACGCTGCGTCCGGCTCCGAGTCTCCTCGAGCTGCAGCCGTAAGGCCGCGTCCCCCGACTCCCGCGCCGCCTCCAATCTGTCGCTCAGCCGTTCGATCTCGTCCTGGTATCGGAGGTGTCCTTCGACGAAGGCCGAGTAGAGCTCGTGCGTCGCCGAGCCCACCACTTCGAGTCGGGCCGGCGGATCGGAGTGGAGGGTCACGTCGACCGCACCCGGCTCGACGAAGACCGCCAGCTTCGTGCCTCCGTCGGGCGTCAGATGCACCATCTCCGGCGCCTCGAGGGTGCCCGAGAACGCGAACCGGCTGTCGACGACCTCCGCCGTGCCGACCTCCTCGAAGGTGAAGCCGACGTAGGCTCCGTCCCGGTACAGAACGACCTCGTCCACGGCCTCCCCTTCGACCCGGCCCGCGATGCGGTACTGGCGCGGCCCCTCCTCGGAGAGCGGCATCGTCCCCCCGGCCGGCTCGCTGTCGGCACAGGCCATCAGGGCCGCGGCGATCACCAACAGACACGGGCTCCTCGGTATCGAGCTCATGACGAGATCCTCCCTTCCATGGTGTCGAAAAGTAGGACGGGAGAAACGCGAAAAAGGTTGTAGCCTGCGGCGACGACGCCTTCCCAAAACGGGAGACCTCACGCCATCTCTGGCGCTCCGCCGGAGACCTCTCCGGGCTCCTGGTGTTGCCCGCGCCGCAGCACCAACAGGATCAGCAGAGCCGTCGGGACGATCAGATCGCCGAACAGGATCGGCAGGCTCCAGTTGCCGGGCGAGGTGTTTCCGGTGGCCAGGAAATCTTGCAGATGCACCAGGCCCGCTCCGTAGAGGAAGACCGACGGGATCAGTCCGACGGCGAGCCAGTAGCGATCGCGGATCCACCAGCACCCCAGCCCCGCCAGGCCCACACCGAGGTGGTAGAAGGCGAGCTCGTGCTGAAAGGGGCTGCCGAGCTCCCAACCGATCGCCGCGGCGACGCTGTCCGACATCAGGCGATGACCGACGAATCCCCAGATGCCGCTCACACCGAGGCCGAGGACGAGGAGGTAGAGCAGCGTCGCCTCGATCGGGTCGCGCTCTCGGCCGTCCGACCTGTCGGCGTGCGCCCACCCGAGGACCGGCAGGACGGACCAGAACAGCACGCCCCCGATCGCCCAGCGGATCAGAAACGACAGGCCGACGATCTCGACGAGACGGATGGCAGCCGAGACCGGGCGGCGGGGAGGGCTGCGAAGCGGCATCGGCAGGAGATCGACCAAGCGACGCGGTCGCGGGAGGTCACGCGTCAGCGCCAGTGCGACCAGCGAGAGCAGCAGTACCGCGAGCGATCCGGCAGCAGCGTGAGCCTGCCCCGAGCGCAACTGGAGGAGACCGAAGAGGAGCATCCACGCGACCAACCCGACCGCTCCCGCGCGGCGCGTCGGGCGGTGGAACAGCATCAGTCCCAGCAGCACCTCCACCCAGGCGGCGGGCGCGATCGCCCATTCGCCCAACCCCCACGCGGCGAACAGCCCGGCAACCACCGCCGGATCGTTCAGCTTCGCACCGCCCGCGAAGACGAAGGCCAGGCCGAGAAGGCCGATCGCCAACTCCAGTACCGTCCGTCCCATCCTTCGCTCACCCATCGTCGCTCTCCTTCCTCGCCGCCTCGGCGCTTCCGGGTAGCCGGAGCTTCCCCTCGCCGATCGCCGCGATGACCGACTCGCAGTCGCCGGCTAGCCGTCGGGCCCTCGCCTCGCCCAGCACCTCGATCAGTGAGCCGTGAATCTCGGCGAGAGGGTCTTCCATCGAGTCGAGCAGCGATCGACCGGCCGCCGTCAGTCGGTGAATGACGACCCGTCGATCGGTTTCGGCGCGGTTCCGCTCGACCCAGTCCGACTCGACCAGGCGATCGATCAGCCGGGTGACGTCCGGTGATGGCATCAGCAACCGCTCACCGATCGCCGCCTGCGGTAGTCCCGCCTCGCCAGCGCCTCGCAGGATGCGCAGCACGTTGTAGCGCGTGTGGGTCAGCCCGTACCGTCGGAACAGCCGCTCGAAGACCGAGCCGAGGTCGCCCGCCGCGACCGCCAGCGCGAGGGCGGTCGTCTCGCCGAGTGAAAAGTCACCGGCAGCTCCCAACCGTCGCTGCAGAACTTTGCTCATATATATATGTTATTAACAAATACTGTTGTTGACAAGCAAAGTCTTCCACAGAGCCTCTTTCCGCACGCTCTCTGCGGCTCGACGCCCGCCGCCATTGCGTCCGCACGCGCCCGGTCCCCGCCCGACTGTGCGATGATTCGGCAACCGAGTCCCGACACCGCGGTCTCCTCGATGGATCAGACCTCCGACCCGCAAGCCGGCCTCTCGACGACCGCTCCCGCGGTCCGCTTCGGCACCTTCCTCGGCGTCTACACGCCGAGCGTGCTGACCATCCTCGGTCTGATCATGTACCTGCGATTCGGCTGGGTGGTGGGCAACCTCGGCGTGCCGCTGACGCTGCTGATCGTCGTGGTGGCGAGCTCGATCACCTTCATCACCGGCCTGAGCGCCTCGGCTCTCGCCACCAACATGCGGGTCGGCGTCGGCGGCGAGTACTTCATGGTGGCGCGGAGCCTCGGTCTCGAGGTCGGTGGGACGATCGGTATCCCGCTGTTTCTCTGCCGCACCCTGAGCATCACCTTCTACTCTTTCGGCCTCTCGGAGTCCCTGCTCACCCTGTGGCCCGCCGCGTGGGGCGAGATCCCGAGCTGGGCGCTGCAGGCTCTCGCCGCCGGGATCATCGTCGCGATCACGGCGATCTCGGGACGCAGCGCCGAGGCCGCCCTAAAGCTGCAGATCCCGATCATGGTGGCGGTCGGCCTGTCGCTCGTGGCGCTCTTCGCCGGCAGCCTGAGCCAGGGACTGCGCTCCCCCGAGCTGACCGCCTCGTACCGCACCGCGCCGGAGGGCTTCTGGTACGTCTTCGCGGTCTTCTTCCCGGCCGTCACCGGCTTCACGGCCGGCATCGGCATGAGCGGGGACCTCGAGGACCCCAGGAAGTCGATTCCCCGCGGCACGCTCCTGGCCATCGCGACCGGCGCCGCGGTCTACCTGCTGGTGCCGCTCTTCCTCGCCAGCTCCGCCGCCGTCGATCTCGGCACCTTGGCCACGCCCGGTGTCGGCGTGTGGACCGCCATCGCCGTCGGCGGCGCCTGGGTGGTCTTCCCGGGCATGTGGGGGGCGATCCTGTCGTCGGCCTTCGGCAGCGTCCTGGGCGGCCCTCGGGTCCTCCAGGCTCTCGCTGCCGACGGCCTGGCGCCGTCGTTCCTGGCGCGGGTGTCGAAGTCGGGGCAACCGACGATCGCCACCTGGGCGAGCGGTGGACTGGCCCTGGTCGCGGTCCTCCTAGGCGGCCTCGACACCGTCGCCCGCTTCGTCACCGTGCTCTTCCTGACCCTGTACGTGGCGATCAACCTCTCCGCCGGAGCCGAGAAGCTGGTCGCCGACCCGTCCTACCGGCCGACGATCAACGTGCCGTGGTTCGTCTCCCTCCTCGGAGCGGTCGGTGCCGTGTTCGTGATGTTCCTGATCAGCCCGGCCGCCTGCCTCGCCGCCATCACCCTCGAGGCGGTGCTCTACGGATCGCTGCGTCGCCGCTCGCTGCAGCGACGCTGGGGCGACGTCTGGGCCGGCCTCTACCTGGCGCTGGCCCGCTTCGCCCTGGTCAAGCTACGCCG
>JAWVZD010000008.1:0-14530 GCA_033722395.1 Thermoanaerobaculia bacterium
GCGCGCTCGGCGGATCCGGGGGCGTAGGAACGGATCGGCTCGTTGACCGGATCGGGCAGGCGTACGATCGAATTGCTCATCGGTTCTCCTAGGTTCGTTCAGGCGGCCACGCTCCCCGTTCGCAACGACCAGAGATCATGTCGAGACGGGGTCGTGCCGTTGGTTTCAACTACGGATCGACGCCCACGCCAACAGGAACCACCCGACGATCATCAGCAACCCGCCGAACGGCGTCACGGCACCGAGCCAACGCGGTCCGCCCAGCGCGATGGCCGCCACCGTGGCGCAGAAGAGCAACCCTCCGGCCGCCAGGGTCGCCGCCGGCCAGTCGACCGGCACCGAGGTGGAGCGGGACAGCACACCCATGACGAGCAGGCCGAGGGCGGCGTACATCAAGTAGCGGGCCGCCGTCTCCCAGAGGACCATGTCGCGGTCGCTCAGGCGCTCCTCCAAGGCGTGGGCCCCGAACGCTCCGAGCACGATGGCGAGGGCCGCGCCGAGGGCTCCGATGGCGATCCAATCGACCGACATCCTCACTCCCTCAGAGATCTCCCAACCGCCGGATCGACGCCACTCGGCGCCGCGGCAAACTCACCATCGAGTGCTTCACCCAGGTGCCGACCTGGGCGGCGCGCTCGACGTAATCGGCCTTCGAGCGGCCGTCTTCGCCGTCGCGATGGACGTCGACGTCGAGCAGCACGACCTCCGAGTCGGTGATGTCGTCGCACCGCCCGATGTAGATCTCCGGGCCGTCGGTGTCGACCACCAGCGTGATGCCGTGCAACTCGTGCCGCTCGCGGTGCCCGGGCAGCCTGCCTGCGTTCACGATGCGGCGACGGCGTAGTAGCGCTCGAAGGCCTGCGTCAGGTCCGCCGCGACCTCTTCGGCCGAGCGACTCTCGATCCGGTGCCGCGGCACGAAGTAGACCATCTCACCGTCCTTGAACAGAGCGATCGAGGGACTCGACGGCGGCACGTCGGCGAAATAGCTGCGTGCTTTCTCAGTCGCCTCGGCATCCTGTCCGGCGAAGACGGTGACCAGATGGGCGGGACGAGCCGGGTGCTCGACCGCGGCGCGCACGCCGGGGCGAGCCTGGCCGGCGGCGCAGCCGCAGACCGAGTTGATCACCAGAATGGCGCTGTCGGCCTTCTCCGCCATGAAGCGGTCGACCTCCTCGGCGGTGCGCAGCTCGTCGAAGCCGGCGTCGGTCAGCTCAGCCCGCATCGGATTGACCAGAAGTGGGCTATATCTCACTTGGAAACCTCCTGCGTTGCGCGTTAGGGTACGGAAACGGGCTCCAGGCACGATCGCCGAGTCCGGCGAACCTCGGAGCTATCAGATGCGAAACTATTCTAGCAGACCGTCGTGGCGCTCTCTCCCCATCCTCTCGGGCCTGGCGCTCGTCTTGGCGGGCGGCGGTGCCTGCGGCTCGGACCCGGCGCCCGAGTACGCTCCGGGCGAGCAGAGCCCTGCGGCAGCGGCCTCCACCGATCCGACTCCGGCGACGGCGCCCCAGACTCCGACCGGCGCCGCCGGCGAGAGCCCCACCTGGCGGGCCGGCTTCGTGGTCGTCGACGGCGTCTACAACACCGAGCTGATGGCCCCCTGGGACGTCCTCGAGCACACTGCGTACCAGAGCGGAGCGAGCGGTGGCATCGAGATGGTGACGATCTCCCCCGACGGTGGCGAGGTGCGTACCGCCGAAGGCCTGCGCCTCATACCCGACCACGGCTTCGACGACGCCCCGCCGGTCGACATTCTGCTGGTGCCGTCGAGCCGAGGGAGCCGCGATCTCGATCTCGAGAACGAGCGTCTCGTCTCTTTCGTACGCCGACGAGGCCAGGAGGCCGACCTGGTGATCTCCCTGTGCTGGGGTGCGTTCGTCCTCGCGGAGAGCGGCCTCCTCGACGGCCACGCCGCGACCACCTTTCCGAGCGACTACGACCGACTGGCGCGACGCTACCCGGAGGTCGACCTGCGTGTGAACGTCTCCTTCGTCCACGACGGCCGCTTTCTGACCTCGCAGGGAGGCGTCCTGAGCTACGACGTCGCGATGTACGTCGTCGATCTGCTCTTCGGCGAGGAGGTGGCGACCGGCGTCGGCCGCGGGCTGCTCATTCCCTGGCCGCGCTCCCAGGCGATCGCCCCGCCGCCGTTCGTGTCCGATACGGCGTTTCGCCTACCCTCCTCGAAGAGACGGTAGGCGAAACTGGCCCGACCTCGGGAATGCCCACGACGGTAGGCGGAGCTACTCTCGGGGCGGCGGTAGAAGGGGCCGAAGCGCTTCGAGCACCTCGCCCTGGTCTTCGAACGCGATCCCCATGCCGGTGCGAGGCCCGGAGCCGACGCGGTGCACCACCTCGGCGTCGACGGTGACCACCCGGTCCTCCGGCGGCGGGAGATGGAGCGCGATGGTGACCTCCTCGTGCAGCTGCGCCGGTCGCGCCGTCGGGACGAACAGACCGCCGTTCTTGATGTCCCGCTCGAAGACCTCTCGCACCTCTTCGTTGTTCTTGAAGTAGACCGGGAAGACGCGCTCCCTTCGACGCCCGCCCGGATCGGACTCCTCCGAGGGCAGCAAGACCTCGAGCTCGGCCGAGCGATCGAGAAAACGGACCCCCATCCCGCTCGGCCGCACCGACTGCAGCATCGGCGAGACCTTCGCCGAGTGCATCACCTGACCCCGAACCCGGAAGGGCGCGTCGACCCCTTGAAACTCGACCTGCAGGATCTTGCCCGGCTTGACCGGATGCGCCGTCGACACGAACATGCCCGTCACCGAGATGTTGCGCGAGTAACCGGCGTAGGACTTGTCCGGCTCGTCCTCCGGCCAGAAGCGGATCTGAATGCGCCGCGCGAAACGGGTAGCTCGGTCTTTCATCGCGGCTATTATAGGAGTTCGTCGCCCTGCCCGGATAGGAAAGCGGTCGATTCGGTCTACCCCCCTCTGTCGCGATGCAAGTGGTCGTCTCGCAGCCCGGTCCAGGCATCGTCCTCGAGGAACGCGCCGAGCCGTCTGCCGAACCCGGTGAGCTCGTCATCCGGTTGCTCGCGTGCGGACTGTGCGGCACCGATCTCTACAAGATCGCCCGCGGCAGTCACGCCGGAACCGTCCTCGGTCACGAGGTGGTCGGCGAGGTCCTCTCGGTCGGCGAGGGTACGCGCGACTTCGCCGTCGGCGACCGGGTGGCCGCCCCGCACCATCTCGCCTGCGGTCGGTGCCGCCTCTGCCGGGCGGGCGCCGAGACCCGCTGCGATCTGTTCCGCCAGGACCAACTCGACCCCGGGGGCTTCAGTCCACAGATCCGTGTCGCCGCCGCGGCGGTAGAACTCTCGACCCGCCGCCTGCCGCCCGAGCTCCCCACCGAAGCTGCGGTTTTCCTCGAGCCGGCCGCGTGTGTCCTGCGAGGCATCGATCGAGCCGGTCTCGACGGGCTCGCCATCGAGAGCCTGCCGCTCGCCTGCCTCGTCCTCGGCGCGGGCTCGATGGGTCTGTTGCACGTCCTCCTGCTGCGCGCTCTCTTCCCCGACGCCACCATCGTGGTGACCGAGCCGGATGCCTGGCGGCGTCGACAGGCAACCCGCATGGGAGCCGATCGCGCTTTGGCGCCGCGAGAGCTCGGCGCCGCCCTCCCCGAGCTCGGCGACGGCCGGGGCTTCGACGCCGCCTTCGACACCGTCGGTGCTCCCGAGCTGATCGCATCGACCGCCCGTCACCTCAGAAGCGGTGGCACACTGGTCCTGTTCGCCCATCCGAAGCAGGGGGATCTCGGCACCATCCTCGAGACCCTCTTCTTCGAGGAACGGCGGCTCGTCGGGACCTACTCGGGCGCCCTCGACGAACAGCAGAGGGTGTTCGACCTCCTCGTCGAGGGAGATCTCGATCCTCGCCCTCTGGTGACCCATCACGTCCCTCTCACTCGCTTCGACGAGGCGCTCCGGCTGTCGAGAGATCCGCGTGCGCTCAAGATCCTTCTGGTGCCGTCGTGACCTCGCGACGTCGATACAGGGCGGTCTTCCTCACCGGAGCACGGCGCCTCGAGATCCGCGAGACGGAGCTCGAGAGGGTCGCACCGGGCGAGGTCGTCGTCCGCATCGAGGCAGCGACGACCTGCGGCACCGACGTCAAGGTCTACCGACGCGGTGGCCACCCGAGGATGCTCACGCCACCCTGCCCGTTCGGCCACGAGATGACGGGCCGGATCGAGGCGATCGGCGAAGCCGTCCCCGACTGGGAGGTCGGCACCGCGGTGGTGGTCGCCAACTCCGCCTCCTGCGGCCGCTGCCCGGCCTGTGACCGGGGCCGCGAAAACCTCTGTCACGACCTGCTCTACCTGAACGGAGCCTTCGCCGAGCTCGTCGTGGTCCCAGAACGATTCGTGCGCCGCTCGCTCCATCTTCGCCCGACCGGTCTCGATCCGGTCGTGGCGGCGCTCGCCGAACCGCTGGCCTGTGTACTCCACGGTCTCGAGCGGATGCGCATCGACCCAACCGCCGGAGCGGACGGCAGCGCCGGTGCCGCGCTCGTCCTCGGCGCCGGACCGATCGGACTGATGTTCAGCCATCTGCTGGCAATCGCCGGTTGGCGGGTCACGCTCGAGGACCGCCACGACGATCGTCTCGCGCTGGCGCGACGGCTCGGTGCTCGCCATGCCCGTCGACCCGGGGAAGTCGCTTCGCCGGCCGCCGGGAGTGACTTTGCCGTGACCATCGACGCGACCGGTACACCCGGCGGTTGGGAGCGAGCGATCGCTGCGGTGGCGTCCGGAGGTACCGTCAATCTCTTCGGCGGCTGCGCCCCGGGCACGCGGCTCGGGCTCGACGCGACACGGGTGCACTACGACGAGATCGCCCTTCTAGGCTCCTACCACCACCGTCCCGCGACGTTCCGGCGAGCGCTCGATCTCCTGGCCCGCGCCGATTGTCCGCTCGATCTCCTGATCACGCGACAGGCTCCCCTCGACGGCGTCGCCGAGGCGCTCGAGGAGATGTCGGCGCGACGTGCTCTGAAGGTGGCGATCGTGCCGTCCGGCGACTCGTCGCCAGCTCCTGGCCCGGCCGACCTCTCCGCCTAGCCGTCATCGAACTCCGGCTCGGGATCGATCCCGAGGCCGTCGGCCAGACGATCGTAGTAGTTGAACAGGGCCGCCACCTGCACGATGTCGTGTATGGCCGGATCGTCGAAGCCGTGCTGCCGCAGACCTTCGACGTCCGCTTCGGTCATCTGCGCCGGCGAACGCGTCAGCTTGTCGGCAAAGTCCAACATGGCCAGCTCTGCGGCCGTGATCGGCGCGCGGCGATAGTCGGTCTTGATCGCTTCGACCAATTCGGCGCCGTCCGCCCTGTCCTCGACCTCGACCCGGAGGTCCGCCGCGTGGGCCTCGGTTCAGTAGAAGCAGTCGTTGGCACGCGATACCGAAGTGGCGATCATCTCGCGCTGCGCCCGGCTGAGGCCGCTCTCGCCGTACATCACCTCGATGTAGAGCTGCGTCGACGCCCTGAGCACCCGCGGCCGAACGCTCTGGATCCGCAGCACGTTGAACACCTTGCCGGCACGCTTGACGGCGGCGCGATAGAGCTTCGCCAAGAGCCCCTCGGCCGCATCGGGCGCCACTGTGCGGATCCACGCCATCACCCACAATCCGACTACACCACTTCGACACTGTCAAGGCTGGGGCGCGCCGAAGCCCGTTCACGCTGTCGTATACTCGCACCGGCATCGAAACGACGAGTACCGCTCATCGCACGAGCCGCTGGGGGAGGACCGAGAGTGAGTGAGACACCCGAAAAATCGCTGGCCGCCGTCCCACTGTTCGAGAATCTGGGCGAGCTCGAGCGGAAACGCTATGAGAGCGTCTGTTCGTGGCGCTCCTACCAGGAGGGGCAGGAGATCATCGGCCGCGAGAGCGACTCGAAAGACGTCTTTTTCGTCGCCAGCGGCAAAGTCAGGGTGGTGAACTACTCCTTCTCCGGACGGGAGATCAGCTACGAGGACATCGCCGGCGGACAGCTGTTCGGCGAGCTGGCTGCGATCGACGGCCGACCGCGCTCGGCGAGCGTCGTAGCGATGGAGGACAGCCTACTCGCCATCATGCCGGGCGGAGCCTTCCTGAAGATCGTCACGCACCATCCGCCGGTGGCTCACGCCATGATGCAGCGCCTCGCCGAGATCGTCCGCACCTCGACCGATCGGATCATGGACCTGAGCACGGTGGGGGCGCACAACCGTGTCTACGCCGAGATCCTGCGCCTCGCCCGCCCGAGTCTCGAGGAGGACAACACCGCCGTGATCCAGCCGATCCCGGTGCACGCCGACATCGCCAGCCGCGTTTCGACGACCCGCGAGTCGGTGGCGAGGGCGATCAGCGAGCTGTTGAAGAAGGACCTGGTGGCGCGCGAGGACGACGCCCTGATCATCCGCGATTTCCAGCAGCTCGAAGACACTGTCCACGAGTTCCGCAACTACTGATCCACCGCTGCGAAGACCGCTTGTGACCCGTGTCACTGAGCGGTTTCGGGCCTCCAGATAGCTTGTCGCCACCGTTCGACGAGCCGATCTCCGGGGTCCGACGTGAGCCGACAGAGTCTCTTCTCCCTCCACAACACCCTACCCGGCGAAGACGACGCCTGGGAGCGCTTCGAGCTCAACGCCGCCGCGGTCGATGGCCGCTCGGGTCGGGCGTTCGCCCTGTCGATCGTTTGCCTGGGCCCCACTCTCGGCGCCGACGAGCACCCGCTCGCCCTCACCCTCGCGTGCGACGGCGAGGAGACCCGGCTCGCCGCCGTCGAACAGCGCTGCCAGGCGTTCGACGGCGGCTCGACCCTGACCGTCGCCCTGTTCGACGCCTCTCGAGCATTGCTGGACGGCCTGGTCTCGGCCGCCGAGGCCGAGGTTCGACTGCTGATGCCCGGAGCGCGCGTCGTCCGTCGTCTCTCTGCCTCCAATCGCGCCAACCTGCGCCGTTTCGTCGACAGCTTGCAGCGAGAGGACGCGGGCGACGTCGATCTACCGATGGCGTCGGTCGCCGGTTGAGGCTCCTCGAGCCCCTCCGGCGGAGCGCCGTACCGATCCCGCTGCGCCCGGCGCGTGATCGCGCTCACTGACCGCTCTCGGTCGATCGTACAGACTCCGAGACGGTTCTCCATCTCGCTGCGGGCGGGGGGTCGCGAAAGGGTCCCCCGCCCGCCCTCACACCCGCTTCCCCGCTTCCGAATCTCGAGGCCTCGGTCCCGGCGGGGCCGCGCTGTGGCTTCGGTCGAGGCGCGGGTGCGATCCCGCACAATCGCCCGACCCCCACGGCCGGACCTGCCGACCGGTGTGCCACGACCTCCGGTGTGACTGGGGTCACTGCTCACAGGGCGGCTTCGACGGTACGGTCCCGAGTGCGGTTTACCTCCAGCGGGCGAGAGCCTCCCATCTCGGGGGGCTCTCGCCCACCTTCTTCTTTCGATTCCTCGACGGCGAGTCTCTCTCAGAACAGCTGCGGTGCCGCGGCCTCCGGATCCTCGGGCTCGATGCGCTCGACCAGGCGGGGGTCGTCGTTCGCCGGGCTGTTGACCCGCGTGCTGACCGGGCGACTCGCCAGCAGCCCGTCACTCGGACGCCGGCCCAGGATCTCTTTCGCCGCCTCCAGGCTGGCCTGGCTGCCTTCCAACCAAACGGTACATACCTCGGGCGCCAGGATGAGCGGCATGCGGTCGTGCACCGCCGCGACCTCCCGGTTCGCTGGCGCGGTCAGGACAGCGAAGCTCTCGAGCGCCGCTCCGTCGTCGCCCCAGCGATCCCACAACCCGGCCATGGCGAACGGCTCGCCGTCCGGCAGGCTGAAGTAGAACGGCTGCTTGGCGCCGTTCGTCGCCTTCCACTCGTAGAAGCCGTCGGCGACTGCCAGACACCGCCGGCGTCTGAAGCTGTCACGGAAGAGCGACCTCTCGGCGACCGTTTCGGAGCGCGCGTTGATCGGCCGGGGACCGCTCTCCGGATCGTCCGACCAGTGCGGCACGAAACCCCAGCGACAGCTCACCAGTTCTCGGCGACCACTCTCGTCGAGACGGACCACCGGCGCCCGTTGCGACGGTGCGATGTTGAACCGAGGCTCGAGCGCGACGCTCTCCTCGAGGCCGAAGACCGCCGCCACCTGGTCACCGGGCGTCGAGAGAGTGTAGCGACCACACACGAGACGAATCCGGACTCAGCCGCCCGTGAGGTCGAAGACGTACTCCTGGACGCCGTGTCGGAGCAGGAACGACTTGCGCGCCCGGTACGAACCCATGGCGCGCAGCAGGTCGGGCTCCTTGTAGCGCGGTGCCGTCGTCTCGGCGGGTGAGGAGGGACGGTACTCGACGGTGTGGTCGTCCAGGATGGCGAACCGGCAGGGCTGTGCCGGGATCCGCTGACGGATCCAGATCAGGCTCACCAGGGGTGCCTCGGGGGCCAGATGGGGTGCCAGGAAGCGGCTCAGGCCACCGATCTGCTCCAGCTCGAGATAGTTGAACAGATCCCAGCTATGGACCAGGTCGAAGCGACTTTCCGGGCCGAAGGGGAGGCACCGGCGGCAGGCTTCTAGGAAGCCGTCGAGACCGTCCTCGGGATCGGGCGGCCGCGACTTCAGGTCGGAGTAGAAGTCGGCGAAGTAGATCTTACAGGGCAGATCGGAGTAGTAGGCCAGCGTCTCCCCGCAGGCGGAGCCCAAATCGAGGACCTCGACCTTGCCCTCTCCGGCGCGGACCCGCTCCAGCGTGTACTCGACCGCCAGCGACCGATGCCGCTGGGGGCCTTCCGGCTTGGTCTCGGCGGCCGATCGCGTGCGGCGGGAGAACACACGCGACGGGAGCTTCACGAAGCGCCGGCGCCGGTCTTCGTCTCACCGGCCGATGGGCTCGCCGCGGCTGAGGGGGACTGCTTCGGCCCCTTGCGCTGCGCCGACTCGCTGCTCCCCGGGTCCATGTCGATCGAGCCTTTGAACTGCGCGCCGTTCTCCAGGCTGACGCGGGGCGCCTCGATGTTGCCCTCGACATTGCCCGAGGCGGCGACCACGACGCGCTCCGAGGCGGCGAGATCCCCCACCACTCGGCCTTCGACCTCGATGACCCGCGCTCGGATGTCGGCCTGCACCTTGCCGCTGGTACCCACGACGACCCGATGAGCCGGCACCGACACCTCGCCCTTCAACCGACCCTCGAGCCGGAGATCCTCGTCGCACTCCAGGCTGCCCTGGAACGAGGCCGAAGGACCGATGCGAGTCGACTCGCCGGACGACCGTCGGGGTCCGGGAGTCGCCGCTGCCGGCGACTCACCGCTCGAAGCGCTCTGCTGCTCTTCCTTGTTCCACACGATTGCCTCCTCTATCTACCTGAGAGCACAGACCTTACTCGATTCCGACCCGCAAGCCAAATGACCGGGCTCACGCATCTCCATCGGTTCGTCGGCACTGCGGCAGCAGCTCGCCCGACCTCGGGGAGCTCGGACGAGAGCTCCGGCTGCCGCCACTTCGACGCCCGGCGATCGGCCGCGCGCTCGAATCGACATCGATCGATTTCCCGTTCACAAGATCCGAGAAACGTCTATCCGCATTCGACGGCGGTGCCCCGTATGAAGGTACGGAGGCGACGAGCGTGGTTCGACAGAGATCACGAGAGCTGGAGGCCGGCCGCCGAACATCTCTCAAAGGCCGCGGGGCGACATCGGAAGCCGCCCGGAGCGGAGAGACGGAATCGTCCCAGCCTGACACTGATGGGAGACGCTCCAGATCTCTGCCGCCGCCCCCACGCAATCTCCTCGTCGCTCTCCTGATCGCTCTCACTCTGCTACCGGCGCTCCGGCTCGGCGCCGTGGACCGTACCGAGGAGACGATCCGCCCGGCTCAGCCCGGAGCGGTCCCCTACTCGAGCGGCCGACTGAATCTGCGCGACGATCTCGACGACAACTTGGAAGCCGCGCTGATCGCTCTGGCTCAGAGGCGCAACGGGCGCCGCATGATCGAGCGCCTGCTGGCGTCGGGATTCGTCACCGTCCTGGTCAGCACCCGGCTGCGCCCCATGCAGGCCGGCCTGTGGGGGCCGATCTTCTTCCACGGACGCGTCGTCGGTGCGACGCTCTCGGTCGATCTGGAGCAGATCCGCCGGCGGGATCACGATCCGACCGGCATAGAGACCCTGGCTCACGAGCTCCGCCACCAGGTCGACGCGGCGCGGGCCTTCCGCAACAAGGGCGACTACCCGGCGGTCCATCGTGCCGCACTGAGCGGCGACCTGACCGGCTCGGCGCAGCAGTACGCCGAACGCCTGTGCGATCAGCGCCCCGATCTCGACCCGGCCGCCGCGCGTGCCTGGCTCGAGCCGCGCCTGTATCGCTTCGATCCAACGCCGAGCCACGTCGTCGCCTCCGTCCCTCGCACCGGCTCTCCGGACTGACTCGGAAACCGCCGCGACGGCCGAGCTTCTCGCCGACAGGCTAGAATCCCGGTAGCGATGCCCGCGGCCGGCCACTCGAAGCTCCTCTCCGTCGTCATCCCCGTCTTCAACGAGGTCGACACCGTCGAGACCGTGGTGGAGCGGGTCCGAGCGGCGCCGGTCGAGATGGAGGTCGAGATCGTCCTGGTCGACGACGGCTCGACCGACGGATCGCGCGATCGACTCGCTCGACTCGCCGAGCGGCACGACACCCGCGCCTTCTTCCACCAGGTCAATCGCGGCAAGGGGGCGGCTCTGCGCACCGGATTCGCCGAGGTGCGCGGCGACCTCGTGCTGGTGCAGGACGCTGATCTCGAGTACCACCCGCGCGACTACCCGCTGCTGCTGGCGCCGATCCTGGACGACAGGGCCGACGTCGTCTACGGCTCACGCTTCGTCAGCGGCGAGCACCGGCGGGTACTCTACTTCTGGCACTATGTAGCCAATCGTGCCATCACCCTGCTGTCGAACGCCTTCACCAATCTGAACCTCTCCGACATGGAGACCTGCTACAAGGTCTTCCGCCGCGAGGTCGTCGAGCGTCTGGAGATCCGCGAGAACCGCTTCGGCTTCGAACCCGAGGTGACGGCCCGGATCGCCGCGATGGGCTGCCGCGTTTACGAGGTCGGCATCTCCTACGCCGGGCGCACCTACGAAGAGGGCAAGAAGATCGGCTGGCGGGACGGCCTCTGGGCCCTGTGGTGCATACCGCGCTACAACCTCGCCCTGCGGCTGCGCCCCGGAACCTCGACGCGGCTCGACCGGGACGCTTCCAGCACCGGCTGACGGTGCTAGGATCGCTTCGTCGTTTCGTCACAGCGCCGGCTCGCTTCACCAGCGACCCGGCCGATGGCCCGGTCCCTTCGAAAAGGAGGCGGTATGGTCTCGATCGCGTCTCTCTGGCTACCTATTCTGGTGTCAGCCGTCATCGTCTTCGTCGCCAGCTCGGTGCTCCACATGGTGCTCAAGCTACACCGCGCCGACTATCAGAAACTGCCCGGGGAGGAGCAGATCCTGACCAGCATGCGACAGGCGGGTGTCGAGCCGGGCAACTACATGTTTCCCCACTCGAGCGACCCCGCCGAGATGGCATCACCCGAGGTGAAGGCCAAGTTCGAACAGGGCCCGGTGGGCTTCGTCAACGTCATGCCGAGCGGACCACCGGCGATGGGGCGGTCGCTCGGCCTGTGGTTCCTCTACTCCGTCGTCGTCGGGGTCTTCGTCGCCTATCTCGCCGGCCGGACACTCCGTCCGGGAGCCGACTACCTGGCTGTCTTCCGTGTGGTCGGCACGGCGTCGTTCCTGTCGTACGGCCTGCCGAACCTGGTCGACTCGATCTGGAAGGCACAGCGATGGAGCACCAGCTTGCGGCATCTCTTCGACGGTCTGGTCTACGCACTGCTCACCGCCGGGGTCTTCGGCTGGCTGTGGCCGGCATGAGGACGGGAATCGGGGTGAAGGGCTCGCTCCTGTCACGTATCACCGCGCTCCTCCTGGTGGCGCTGGGAAGCGCCCTCGCACCTCCGCTATCGACCGGCGAATGGAACCGCTTCCGCGGTCCGAACGGCAGCGGCGTCGCCGGCTCGGAGGCGCTACCGGCCGAGTTCGGCCCCGACGCCAACGTCGACTGGATCACCGAAGTTCCGTTCGGCCGCTCGTCGCCGATCGTCGGAGACGACCACGTCTTTCTCACCGCCGAGGTGGAGGGAGAGCTCACCACCCTCGCCATCGAGCGTGACACCGGACGGATCGCCTGGCGCCGGACCCTCCCCAAGCTCCATCCGGCCGAGCTCTACCACGACAACGACTCGGCAACCCCGACGCCGGTCACCGACGGTCGGAACGTCTACGCCTTCTTCCAGGAAGCCGGACTGGTCTCCTACGACCCCGCCGGGCGGGCTCGCTGGCAGCTCGACCTGGGTGAGATGCGCAACTTCTACGGCGTCGCCGCCTCCCCCATCCTGGTCGACGACCTGATCGTCGTTGTAGCCGACCAGGTGGTCGGCTCCTTCGTCGTCGGAGTCGACGCCGCGAGCGGCGCCGTCCGCTGGCGGCACGAGCGCCCGGGGAGGATCGAGAGCTACGCCACGCCGATCCTCTACCCGAACGAAGAGAGGCCGGAGTGGATTCTGGTACTCGGCTCGGGCTGGATCGATGCCTACGAGATCTCCAGCGGCGAGTTGCGCTGGTCCAACACCGGGGTCGGTGTCGGGCCGGTCGCGAGCCCGACCCTCGCCGGCGACCTCCTGGTCGTCAGCGCGCCCGACCACGCCGCCGAGCCGCTAGCGCCGTTCGACGACCTGCTGCGGGAGCGGGACGCCGACGGCGACGGGCATCTGGTGCCGGGTGAGTTGGAAGGGATCTGGATGGAGAATCACTTCGGCTTCCTCGACTTGGACGCCGACGGTCGAATCTCTCGCGCCGACTGGACCGTGCTGGAGGGCGAGATGACGAGCGACAGCTGGGGTGTTTACGGACTCCAACTGGGACCGGCCGGCGGCCCACCGGCTCCGCTCTGGAACCTGCGTCGGAGCGTTCCCTACATCCCGACGCCGCTGCTCTACGACGGGAGCCTGTATCTGGTCAAAGACAGCATTCTGAGCCGCCTCGATCCGACGACCGGTACGGTGCTCGAGCGCCAGAGGCTGGGTAGCGGCCGAGGCGCCGTCTATGCCTCTCCGGTAGCCGCCGACGGCAAGATCTTCGTCGCCACCCTCGACGGGACGATCGTCGTCCTGTCGGCGGGCGACGAGCCCGTGACTTTGGCGATCAACGAGATCGGGAACCCGATCCACGCCACGCCGGCGATCGACGAGGGCAAGCTCTACGTCCGGACCAGCGATCGTCTCTATCGCTTTTCGTCGCCCGCGCCGGACCCGACCGACTGAAGTCGATCGGCTTCGGGCGTGACCGACGCCTCGGCCGAGCCGTTGCGAGCCCTCGCCATCGACTTCCTCGATCCTCGGTGAGCACCTCCGATAGCAGCGGAACGGTATCGATCGTCATCCCGGCCTACAACGAGGTCGAGCTCCTGCCCGGCCATCTCGCGTCGATCCTCGACCACGCCGCACGGCGGCCTTGGGAGGCCGAGATCGTGGTGGTCGACGACGGTTCCACCGACGGTACCGCCGCGGAGGTCGAGAGTCTCGCCGCCATCCACCGCGAGATCCGGCTCCTCCGGCAGTCGAACCGCGGCAAGGGTGCCGCCGTGCGCCGGGGCATCCTGGCCGGCACCGGCCGGGTCAGAGGCTTCACCGACGCCGACGGCTCGACGCCGATCGAAGAGATCGATCGGATGCTGGAGGCCCTCGGCGCGGGTGCCGCCGTCGCCATCGGCTCGCGGGCCCGACGCGAGCCAGGAAGAGCCGTCCGGGCTCACCTGCATCGAAAGGTGCTCGGACGAACCTTCAACCTGCTGGTCAGGATGCTGCTCGGGCTCACTCGCCGTGACGGTCGCCCGATCGCCGACACCCAGTGTGGTTTCAAGTGGTTCGACGCCGCCGCCGCCGAGGAGCTGTTCCGACGGGCTCGGGAGGACGGCTTCGCCTTCGACCTGGAGATCCTGCACCTCGCCAACCGTCTCGAGCTGCCGATCGCCGAACTACCGGTCGCCTGGACCGATCGGGGTGTGAGTTCGGTGAACCTGCTCGTGGAACCGTTCCGCATGCTGTGGACGGCGGCTCGCCTCTCCCTGCGTCGGCGAGACCTCTGACGCTCGACGGTCGAGCCGGAGGAGGTCGACCGGGCCTCTTTCCGCTCAGCGCTCGTCGGCCACTTTGTTCCGTCGCATCAACCGCACCACTTCGGCCACCGGCAGCGCCGGCACCGTGCCGTGGAATCCCTCCACCGTCCGCGCCGTGAAGAGGCTGTCGAGAATGGCCTCCTCGGTAGCCTCCACCACAGCCTCGAAGAGCGGCTGCATCGCGTCGTTCGCAAGCTGTTCAGGGGTGGGCGCACTAGCGGCCGGCGCCGTGGAGAAGGCGATGGCGTAGTCACCGCTCCCGTTACTGCCGAAGGCACCCGTCCTCGCCATGCCGTAGAAGGTGCGCTCGGCCAAACGTCCGAGGTTCCGGTGACC
>JAWVZD010000009.1:0-13431 GCA_033722395.1 Thermoanaerobaculia bacterium
ATCGGTCTCGACGAGGGCGTCCGGATGGAGACTCTCGACCGCATCATGCGGTCGTGGGGCATGCCGATGGGGCCCGTCGCTCTGACCGACGAGGTCGGGATCGACGTCGCCAACAAGGTCGCCCACATCATGCAAGAAGCCTATCCGGACCGCCTGGCGTTCCCCGAGTGGATGGATCGCCTGGTAGAAGAGGACCGACTGGGCTCGAAGACCGGCAAGGGTCTCTACCGCTACGAAGACGGCAAGCGGACCGAGCCCGACGAGGCGGTCTACGACCTGCTCGACATCCCGGGGGATCGCCGCGAGGTCGACGAGACCGCTCTGGCCGAGCGGCTGGTACTGCCGATGGTCAACGAAGCGGCGCGATGCCTCGACGAGGAGATCGTCGCCTCACCCGGCGACATCGACCTGGCCCTCATCATGGGTACCGGCTTTCCGCCGTTTCGCGGCGGTCTGTGTCGCTGGGCCGACGGACAGGGCCTCGATCGGCTGCTCGAAGAGATGGAGCGGCTGGCCGAGACGGTCGGCGAGCGTCACCGACCGTGCCGAGCCCTGCAGGAGATCGCGTCGCGCGGCGGCTTCTACGCCTGAACGGTGCCGAGCGGAGCACCAACCGGTCCGCCGACCGACGGCCCCGACGGAGGACGGTGCACCCGAGAAGGGACAGCGACGCAGCGCAGCGGTCGGTCGAGCAGACCGGGTCTCGCCGTCCGAGGCCGACTCGGCGCCCTCCGGGCGCGATCTGGCTCGTCTCTTGCTTCAAAGAGGCTCGACGCAAAGAAACTCGATAGGAGTGAAGCAATGCAACTGAAGCAGATCGCCATCCTGGCCGCCCTCGCTCTCCTGCTTCCGGGCACCGTGCCCACGGGCTCCGCACAGGAAGCGCCGCGCGCCGAGTTCGAAGAGGAACTCGCCGTCACCGAAGTCCTGCTCGACGTTCTGGTCACCGACTCGAAGGGCAACGTCGTGATCGGGCTCGGGCCCGACGACTTCATCGTCCGCGACCAGGGAGAGGTGGTCGACCTGACCAGCGCCTCGTTCTACAGCAACCGGCGCTTCGTCGCCTCCTCCCGGCTCGCCGAGCGCGCCAATATCGATCCCGACCTGGTGCCCAGCGATCGAGTCTTCATCCTCTTCATCCACGACGACCGGCCGGCCAATCCGGGGCTGTTCACCCGCTTCACCATGGACGCGGCACGCTACATCAGCCGCTGGGCGCGCGAGGACCTGCTACCGAACGACTGGGTCGCGGTGGTCAGCTACGACTCGCAGCTCAAGATTTGGCAGGACTTCACGCAGGACAAGGCCGAGGTCGAGGCGGCGCTGGCCGAGGCGCTGAAGGGCGGACGGGACCCGGGCACCGCCTGGCCGTCGAGGGTCGCGGACGACGAGGAGGGACCGTCGCTGCTGGCCAATCTGCCTCAGGGCAAGGAGCTCAAGAAGGCGAGCCGCAAGATCTACGACGGCCTCCGCCTGATGGGCGAGGCGACGAGCGACACCCAGGGGCGCAAGAACCTCGTCTTCCTGAGCTGGGGCTTCGGCGAGACCACCGCCTACGGCGGCTACTATCCCGACCCGCGCTACTACCCCGACATGATCCAGACGCTGAACGACGAGAACGTCGCCGTCTACTCGATCGACCTGATCTCGACCTCGGCGCAGGGGAGCCTGCTCGACCGCGGCATCAACAACTCCCTGAGCCTGCTGTCGGACGACACCGGCGGCCGCTACTACTACCACTTCCAGAACTTCGGCGTCCCGCTCGACGAGGTCAACGAAGAGAACAACGGCTACTACCTGTTGAGCTTCCAGGCGCAGTATCCGGTCGGAGACCGGGGCTATCGGGAGGTCGAGGTCGAGACGGTGAATCCGGAGTTCAAGGTACGCGCCCGCCAAGGCTACCGTTACGGCACCTAGCCGTCTTGGGGCGACGGCCTCCGGGCCTACGTCGCGGCGGCGGTGGTGCCCGCGAGGTCGAGACTCGCCGCGACCAATCGACCCCGGAGACCCACATACGGCTGCCGACAGGCCAGGAGGTCCGACAGCACACGGCGGATCCCCGGGTGACGGCGACAGACCGGCACCATCCACCGGCCGATCGGATCTTCGAAGAACAGCTCCCGCGCCCGTAACGCCCGTCCGAGGTCGGCCTCGATCTCCCCACGCAGCTGCTCACCGTAGCTCTCGGGCTCCTCGTCGATCAGCGAGCGCGCCGCCGTCTGCCCGCTGAGCACGGCGTAGCGGATCCCCTCGCGAGTGAGCGGATCGGCCACCGCCGCGGCGTCGCCCACCAGCAGAATCCGATGTCCGACGCCGGCAGAGATCGCCTCGACCGTCGCCTCTCCGTAGACCGGAATCGGATAGCGATAGCGAGGTCCGGGCAGATCGGCCAGCGGTCGTCCCAGCTGACGCCGCACGAAGCGCCTCAGGCAGGCACTCGCCGCCCCGTCGGAGACCGTGCCGGCGGTGTACGCGATTCCGACCGAGCAGCCTCCGGGTCGCGGAAAGACCCAGAGGTAGGCATCACCCAGCTCGGGAAAGGCGAGGACCAGGCGCTCGACCTCGACGTCGGAGAGCGACGCACCCAGCCCGACGCTCTCGCCGCACCCGACCAGGCCGAGGGCTCGTCGACTCAGGCCACGAGCCCCGTCGGCGCCGATCAACCAGTCGAACCGATAGCGCCGGCCGGCCGCCTCGATCGTCGGACGGCCACGCTGCCAACCGAGCCGCTCCGCCTTGTGCTCCACGACCGCCGCCCCCAGGCTCCGTGCCGACGTCTCGAGCGCCGGATCGAAGTCAGCCCGGCGGACGATCCTGAGGCCTCGCAGGTCGAGCGTCAGTTGCTGCCCGGCGCCGTTCTCGAGCAGTGCCGACGGCGCCACGACCGCCGGCAGGCGGCTGGCGTCGAATCCGTGCAGACGCTCGAGCAGGTGGTCCGGAAACGCTCCGCCGCACGGCTTCTCGCCCGGGCGACCAGGTCGAAAGACGGTTACGTCGCACCCCGCCGACGCCAGCTCGCGAGCTGCCGCACCGGCGGCCGGTCCGGCGCCGATCACTCCGACGCGCACCCGACTCGTCCCTCGGAACGCGCTCAGCCCGAGCCGTCGCCCGAGCCGTCGCCCGAGCCATCGGCCGAGCCATTGCGCTGGCCGGAGCCGTCCCCGGCGACGACCTCGACCATCAGCACGGTGATGTTGTCCAGGCCGCCGCCGGCGTTGGCGGCGGTGATCAGGGTGCGGCAGGCCTCCTGGATATCGTCTGCGGCCTCGAGATGCTCCTCGATCTCCTCGTCGGACAGCATCGTCGTCAGGCCGTCGGAACAAAGCAGGTAGAGATCGCCCGGCAGCAGGCTGATCTCCTTCATCTCGACCACTACCCCGCCGCGCCCACCGAGGGCACGCGTGACGACGTTACGCAGCGGATGGACCTTCGCCTGCTCCTCCGACAGCAGCCCCGCGCCGACCTGCTCGCCGACCCAGGTGTGGTCCTTGGTCAGTCTCTCGAGTTCGCTATCCCGATAGCGGTACGCCCGGCTGTCGCCGACGTGGGCCACTCCGGCGCTGGTGCCGCGCAAGATCATCGCCACCACGGTGGTTCCCATCCCCACCAGCGAGACGTCCTCTTCGACGGCGTCCTGCACCGCCGTCTGCGCCGACTCGATGGCGGCCTTCAAGCTGGCCAGATGGGGTGGCAGGTCATCGGAGCCGCCACCCGAGGCACCGTCGCCGTCCATCCAGCGCCTCACCGCCTCGACGGCGATCCGAGACGCCACCTCGCCGTGGCGATGTCCGCCCATGCCGTCAGCGACGATGTAGACGTGATTGTCGGAGTCGATCTCGAAGGAATCCTCGTTATGACCCCGCACGCGCCCGACGTCCGACAATCCACAAGCGCGCAGGCTCAGCTCGTCCGACTGACTCAACGGAAATCCCCTCTCGTCTTGGCAGCCGACTCGAGCCGGCCGAGGGCCTCCTCGATGTCGGACGGATCGGCTCCCCAGGAGAGAGCCTTCTTATAGTAGCGCTCGGCGCGTCTCGTCATGTTGGCTCGGGCGCACAGATCACCGGCCAGCCTGAGGTAGTCGGCATTCGTCGGTTCGAGCTTGACGGCGTTCGTGATCGCCGTCACGCCGCGCGACAACCAGCGCCGGTTGTGACTGCACGCTCGGGCCAGATAGTACCAAGCATAGGCGTTCTTCGGATCCTCGCGCACGGCCCGATCGAAGCTCTCCACGGCTTCGAAGTAGTTGCGCGACTTGTAGGCCACCCTGCCCCGCTGCATCAGCATCTTCGCCAGCTGCTGCTCCTTGCGAGTCTGGGTGTCGGGCTGGAACAGCTCCATGTCGTGCCCTCGCCTCTTGTCGGGATCGAGCAGCACGTTCGCCGCCTGGGTCAGGTACTGGAAGTCGCGCTCCGCTTTGACCTTCTCCTCACCGGAGAAGCGATCCGGATGCCGCTCGCGGGCGAGCTTGCGGAAGCGTTGCCGGATCTCCTGCGGGTTGGCATCTCGCGACACACCGAGCACTGCGTAATAGTCCTTCTTCATAATCGCTTCTTCGGTCGAGCGTAGTGTCCCCTACTGTATCGTCACTTCACCTTCTGCATGAACAGACGGTTGGCATTCGAGCGCACCGCCTCCGAGACGTTCCGGTCGATGCGGAGGAGACGCAGGTCGCGAACCGCCAGCCGCGGCACGAGGCGCACCGCGAGGTGGATCGGCGTGCGCGGATTCTTGGCTAGCGCCAGAACGACGCCGTATTTTCTCATCCAACGCTTCGATCGGCCAATCGCGTCGAGAACCTCCTCCGACACGGTGCGCATCCGCGCGATCCGCTCGATCTCTCCGTCCGACCAGGCGTTGTGCTTCAACGCCGAGGTCGCCACCTGAGGATTGCTGTCCTGGATCAGCACGTCGCGCAGCGTCTTGCTGGCGCCGCGAGAGAGCTGCAGGCGGACCGGAATCGGCAGGGTGCGGATCTGCCCCTCCGACAGTCCGGTCTCTTCGTCGATCTCCCCCTCGAAAGACTCCTCCCGCGCCGCCGCGATCGCCGCCGCCACCTCCTCCGGCGTCGCATGGACCTCCTCGGCTTCGGCCTCCTCCGGCTCGGGCTCGGCCGGACGCTCCTTCGGAAACAGATGATCGCGGTACTCGGCGATGCGGCGCTTGACCGCGGGACGCAGCTCGGGGTTCGACTCGAGCGCGTCGAGGATCGCTGGCTCCTCCAGAATGGCGTCCTGGCGCAGGATGAGGATCTCCTGCAGATCGGGAGGGACGCTGCCAGCCATCTCCCGCAGCAGAGTGCGCGACACACCTTGGAGACGCACGATCGTCTCGAGCAGCAGCGGATGCTCCGAATTCTCGGCGAAGTACTCGAGGACCGTGTCGTTGTCGCCCCGAGCCAGAATCGGCGCGATCAGACGTGGATCCATCTCCTGCAGGCTGCGGCGGGCGAGATCGGCGATTTCGTCGTCGCCGCTCCCCGCCAGTCGCACCTGGAGACCGACCAGCCGATCGGGAGGCAGCGGCACCAGCCCCTCCGCCGCCAGCCGCTGGAGATTCCGATTCTCGCCGGCCAGGACCTGCTGCTCGATCGTTTCGGCAGCCGGCTCCGCCGTCACGGCACACCCTGTCGAGCCAGCTCGTCCGCGGTCTCGAGAGTGATCTCTACACGGTGCAGGCCGGACTCCTCGATCGCCGGAGGCAGTTCGTACGGTGTGCCGTTGACCTCGACGCGTACCCCGTCCGGGTTCCCCAGGCCGAGCCCCACCCTCTCCTCCGCCAGCAGACGGCGCGACTCCCCCTTGGCGATCTGCTCACTCAGCTGACGCCTCCCGTCGACCTCCGCTTCGAGCCAGCCGTCGTCGACGAAGTCGAGGGTAACGACCAGCGGGGCCAACATCGCCGACTCGTCGAGCACGGTCGGCTGCTCGGCCGGGACCGGCGGTTGAACCGCCGGCACGGCCATCGCCGGAGGCTCCTCGAGCTCGTCGCTCGTCGAGCGCTCGGCGCGGAAGGTGAGATAGGCCACCAGCGAGAGCAGCGCCACGCCTCCGACGACCAACAGGGGGGCGAAGAGACGCTGACGATCGGGAGAGTTCCGGCGACGCGGCTCCTCGCGCTCGTTCGAATCGCCCTCCTGCAAGGCGTTCAGATAGGTATTGACGACCTGGTCCGGATCGAGCCCGATGTAGCGTCCGTACTGACTGAGGAAACCCTTCGTGAAGACCGGCGCGGGCAGGATCTCGAATCGGTCGTTCTCCAGAGCCTCCAGATACCGAATGCTGATCTTGGTGTGATCGGCGATCTCCCGCAGCTCGATGTTGCGCGCCTCGCGCTGGTGCCGCAACCAGGTGCCGAACGACACCGACTCCTGGTCCTGAGCCTGATGCCAGGGGGGACTCTTCGAATTCTGTCGCTCCGATTCGGCCATCGCTGGGAGCCTGGACAAGGACGGGTCTCCGGGTGGCGTTAGTCTAACTCAACGGCGACGCGGCGAGCCGGCGCGCCGCTCCCCGCCACCGAGCAAGACGGCCGCCCTTCGGCGCACCTCGGGGCGTGCCGCCGGATCGTTCTCGAGCGCCTTCAGGTCGGCCTTCTTCAAACGAGGCAACGTCGACAGGCTGATCTCGAGCGGCGTCTTGCGATTGCGGCACAACAAGCGGCGCACCTGATAGCGCGCCATCCACCGCGCCGATTCGGCCACGACGGTCAACACGCGCGGCGACGAGCGCCCGCTCGCCACGACGGGCAGCAGGAGGCCTTCGGTGAGACGCGGGTTGTCGAGCATCGCAGCGACCACCCGCGGTTCCGGATCGTGACGCACCCGAGTCAGCAACTCCGTGCCAGCGCGTCTCACGATGGCGATCCGCTCTCCGACCGCGAGACCGTCGTAGCGCTCCAGCAGAGCACGGTTGGCGGCCCGGCGAACCGCCGGTCGCACGGCGGCGTCGCGTCCCAGTTCGACGAGATCGCTCCAGAAGAGCGTCGAGATCAGGCGCTGCGCCTCGGCGAACGGCGTCGCGCGGTGCGCCGCGATCGCCCGTCGGACCATGCGACGCTCGAGCAGCTTCTCCTGCGACAGGATCCTCCGGATCACCCGAGTCGTCAGGTGCGGATCGGTCAACAGACGGTTGAGCTCGGTGGTGTCGAGCCGGCTCAGATCGCCTTCGGTTCGACGGAGCAGGCGCTCCTCGGCGCCGCTCTCGCGTCGGTCGTCGGAGCTGCGATCGAAGGATCCCATCGGAACGCTGCCCCTCGATCCTACCGCCCGTAGGCGATCCCGCCAGTGACGGGACGCGGCACCGTCGCCCCTGCGGCCGGTATCGCGGAAGCCCGAACGCGATCGCCTTCCTTGCAGTACAATCGTCGCCCGCCGATCGCCATGACCTCCTCCAACGACACTCTCGAACGGCTCGAAGCCGGCGACGCCGACTTCCTCGAAGACCGCTGGCTCGCACGCCTGGACGAAGAGCCCACCGACGTCGAGTACTTCATCGAGATCACCGAGGCGGCGGGCTCGGTGGACGAGGAGCTACTGAAATCGCTGCTCCGCCTGCTAGACGAAGAGCTCACGGCGGCTGGCGCCTGGTCGGAGCGACTCACCCTGCTGAGTCGGCTCGGAGCTCGGTTCCTACGCCCCAACGCGCTGCACGAAGCGGCCACCGAGTCGCTGCGCGCGCTCTACTCCGACAGTGGCAATCTCGACGAGATGTTGCGCATCGCCGGTCTGCACCAGGTCACCCAGAGCGAGCGCAAGCTGGTGCAGCAGATCGAGCGTATGCACTCCCTGATGGAACTCGACGTCGGTCGGCTCGTCCGCATGGAGGGTAAGGGGGTCGGGCGGATCGTCGACATCAACTTCGAGCTCGGTAGCTACAAGGTCGACTTCGAGCGGCACGGCACCCTGACCGTCGGCTTCCGAGCCGGCGCCAAGCTCTTCCAGTCGCTGCCCGCAGGCCACATCCTGCGCCGCAAGATCGAGCAGCCGGAGAGCCTCGAGCAGATGCGTGAAGAGGATCCGAGCGAGCTGCTGCGCGAGGTGCTGGTGAGCTACGACGAGCCGTTGACGGCCGCCGAGGTGCGGCGCGCGCTGACCGGCATCGTCTCCTCGTCGCAGTGGAACCGCTGGTGGAACAACGCCCGCAACCACCCCCAGGTGGTCGTGACCACCGACAAGCGCCAGCGCTACAGCTGGGCCGAGACGAGCGACGATGCGGCCGAGGCCGTCCTGTCGGCGTTCGAAGCGGGCGATCTGGCGGAGCGCCTGAGCCTGTTCAGCAAGAACGCCCGGCAGAGTCCGGATCTCGCCGAGGCGATGGGCACCCTGCTCGCGGAGCAGGCCGCGGCGAGCGTCGCCGAAGACGCCGCCCGCGCCCTCGAGATCTGGCACGCCCTGTCACGTGCCGGGCTGGCGGCCGACGACGAGCCGTACGCGCCGCGTGCCATCGTCGAGGCGGCCGGCGACGACCTATCTCAGCTGGCCGCACGGCTGTCGCAGCGCCCGCTGCGAGAGCTCCTCTACCGCGAGATCCGCGGCCAGCGCGAGGACTGGCCGGCGATCCTCGAGAGATGCCTGCTCGCCGAACCCGATCCTCCCGTCGCCGGGCAACTCGCCACCTGGATTCGCTCCGCTGACGAGGCGCGTCACGGCCGGATCGTCGACCGTCTCGTCAGCCGGCCGGACGAGCACCCGGGTGCCTTCGTCTGGCTCGTCGGGGCGGCACGGGAGGACGACGCGGTACGACGGCGTGCACCGCTACGCCTCTTCAAGCAGCTTCTCGCGGCGGTGTCGGTCGAGGCGTTCGCCCCGTACCGCTCGTCGCTCGAGCCCGAGCTGGAGTCGGGTGGCACGTTGCCGAAGCTGATGGCCGATCTCGACGACGAGGAGGCGAGCGCCGCCCTGACGGCCGTCAAGCGCGCCATCCTGCCCGAGTATCTCAACAGCGCTCTGATCACGGCTCTCGAGACCCGCTTCGAGAGCCTTCGCTCCGACGCCGCGACCGAGGCGCTCTACGCCACCCGGGAGTCGATCGAGGCACGCAAGCAGGAGCTGCGCGAACTGCGCGAAACCGAGATCCCGGCGACCCGCGCGGCGATCCAGGAGGCGGCCGCGCTGGGCGATCTGCGCGAGAACTTCGAGTACAAATCGGCACGCCAGCGCTTCGAGTACCTGTCGGCGCGGGCCGCCAAGCTGCAGGCGGAGCTCGCGACGGTCCGCGTGATCGATGCCGAACGGATCGATGCGGCGGAGGTCCGTATCGGCGCCACGGTCGACCTGGAGCGGCAGGGAGACAGCCGACAGGTAACCGTCCTCGGACCGTGGGAAAGCGCGCCGGAGAAGGGTGTCATCTCCTACCAGTCGGAGCTCGGCGAGCGGCTGCTCGGCAAGCGACCGGGCGACACCGTGGAGTTCGAGGACGGCGAGCACACCGTGGCGGGGATCCGCTCCTACCTCGACCGGTGAGGGGCCTTTCCCCCGCGTTCGCTCGCCCCGCGAGCCGAAAGCGATCGCCAGCGGTCGCCTCGGCGATCACGGTCCGACCCGCACCACGCGTCCGTCGGCCAGCCGTAACGTCACCTCCCCCTCGAGACGCTCCAACATCGCAGCCAGCCCCGGCTCGGGACTCGGCTCTCGCAACAGATCGCGCCGGCTGAGCGGCTCGGCTGCGTCGACCTCGGCCCGGCTCAGCCCGACCTCGGTCCACCCCCCCTGTCGCGGCCGGAAGCGACGCTCGCCGATCACCACCAACTCCGCCTGGTCGTGCAGCTCCGCGGGATCGAGGGGGGGCGGGCCGGCCGGCTGGCGCTCGAGCGCCTGGAGGAAGAGGAGGGTGACCACCGCCAGAGCCAGCACGACGCCGATCGTGGCCAGGATCGCCGGCTGGAACAACAGCCGCGGCTGGCGGACGGAGCGACGACCCCGCTCCTCGAAAGGCGGCACCGCCTGCATCAGCCGACTCTGCAGCTCCAGGCCGAGTCGGCTGGGCGGCGACACGCGCTCGAGCGAGCGCAGCTCGCCCACCAGCCGGCGCATCTCCTCCAAACGGCGACTGCAGCGCGTGCAGCTGTCGAGATGACTCTCGACGCGCTCGATCTCGCCTTCGGAGCTCTCGCCGTCGAGATAGGCCGACAGCGCTTCGACCGGCAGATGGCGGCTCACGACTCTGCCTCCAGGAGCTCGCGCAGGCGCTCCCGGCCCCGAGCGATCCGAGAGCGCACCGTGCCGACGCGCACCTCCAGAACGGCGGCGATCTCACGATAGCTCAGTCCCTCGACGTCCCGCAGCACCACCGCCTCGCGAAACACCGCCGGCAGCTCGGCGATCGCCCGCGACAGCCGCCGCCCGGTATCGCGCGCGATCGCCCGCCTCTCCGGGCTCGGGGCGTGATCGCGCAGCTCCTCGAGAACCTCACCGGCCTCGTCGGGCAGCGCCTGCATCTTCGGTCGCCGGCGCGACAGCCGACTGCGACAGCAGTTGATGGTCACCCGGTAGACCCAGGTTTCGAGGCTCGAGCGACCCTCGAAGCGAGCCAGATGGCGGTGGATGCGCAGAAAGATCTCCTGCGACAGGTCGGCGGCCGTTTCCCGGTTCCCGCTCATCCGCAGGGCGATGCCGTAGACCAGCCGCTGATAGCGCTCGAACAGCTCCTCGAACGCCGCCGGATCTCCGTGGCGATGCCGCTCGACCAGATCGAGATCGTCGTCGGAGGCCCGCGGCGAAAGGTTTGCGATGTCGATTGCTCCTGTCGAAACCACCATCGAGCCGCCAACGGTCTCCCCCCGGTAGAGACTCCGATGGCACCGGCGAAGTTCCCGCCCGCGCCGACGCGGCGGGAGCGTCAGAGACCTGCGGCGACCCGTGCCGACGCCGATTCGTCGTAGCCGTAGTAGGCGAGGATCGCGTCGACGACGGCTCGCGCCACGTTCTGGCGGTAGGCCTGCGTCTGGATCAGTCGCCGATCCTCGGCGTTGGCCAGGTTGCAGACCTCGAACAGCAGCTTCCCCGGAACCTCGTTGTAGCGCAGCACGGCCGGAACCCACGAACGGCGATTGCGGATGATCTTCTCGCGGATCGGCTTGTACTCGTGCACCGGCAACCGGTGCTCCCGAAACGCGTCGATGAGGCGCTGGGCCAGCTCCCGCGACCAGCCCTCGCTACGGGTGAGCTCGGAGCCGCTGAAGCTGACTCGGGGCTGCTCCTGGACCTCGCGCCGCGCGGCGTAGACGGCACCTGACTTACCGTAGCTGCCAGCACAGTACTCGGCACCGGGGATGTAGGCCATGGCACCGCGGAGCGAGGGATGGAGCGAGTCGGCATGGAGCGACAAGAAGAGCACCTTGGAGGGATCGCCGTGCGCAGCGAGGGCACGGCGGTAGACGCTGTTGGCCAGATACCAGCGCAGGTGCGCGCTCACCGAGGAGTCTTCGATCGGATAGCTCGGCGTGGTCAACACTTCGTGGCCGCGCGAGAACGGCAACACATCCCGCGCTTGCGCCCGGAATGCCGAGCCGTCGCGGGTCGTCGCCACGACCGTCGCCGCCGTCGTCTCCTCCAGCAGCTGCTTCGTCCGGACCATGATGTCGTAGACGTACAGGCTCTCCCAGACACCACCCTGGGAGGCGCCGACGTCCTTGCCGCCGTGTCCGGAATCGAGGATGACGGTGACCCCGTCGAGATGTCCCAGCTTCGGCAAGGCGCCGAACTTGGCCGCCTCGAACAGGCTCTTCTCGTACTCCACGCGGCGCGGGTGTCCGGCCGGTAGGAACTCCGGCAGCATCAGCTCGAGGGGAATCCGCACCGCGAAGCCGATCGGGATATCGGTGACGTCGCGGATACCGCTGCGCGTCGCCACCTCTCGTGCCAATGCGTTGACGTCGTCCGCGTAGACGTTGCCGGTGAACCGCACCACCACGGCCGAGTAGAGCGCCTCACCGGCCTTGAGACGGTAGACGGCGTACTCCCCCTCCTCGTCCTCACCGAACTCCAGGTCGGAGGGCGGCGGCTGCGGCAGCATCGAGCGCAGGTGGCCGCGCAAGAGATGCGCCGGGATGACGATCGACTGCCCGGCCGCCAACGAGTCGCCCACCCGGTTGTGCCGCGCCAGCTCCGCGGCGTTGGCTTCGTCACCCGTGAACCAATCGGCCAAACGCCCCAATGCGTCGGGTGCCTGACGTTCCGCGTCGCCGACGACGTGCTCCCAGCCGCCCGGCGTGGGCCGATCGGATTCGAACAGCGCGTTCAGCACCCGCACCTGGTACGCCGGTCGGAGAAGCTCGAACGGAACGCGGTACCGTACCCCCAGCTCGAGCGAGCGGATGCCGCCGTTGGCGGCGGCGATCTGTCGCGCCACGCTGTCGGTACCGCACAGCCGGCGGGCGAAGGCCAAGAGCCCCTCGCTCTTCTCGGGAATCGCCTCGAGGTAGATTTCGCGGCCGCCACTCAAGGCAGCGACCTGTCCCTCCGCCAGCTCGACGCGACGCGTGGCGGAGCCGGGCACGGCGGTCGCAGACAGCAGGACGAGGAGCACCGGGAGGGCTCCGAATCGACCGATCCCAGCAACTCCGCGCACACAAAACCCCTTGTCTGGCCGACACTTACGGCGAATCTCTAAAGCAGGATTTTAACTCTTGTCGTTGGTCACCGCAAAGGCGATCTGCGAGACTACCCCCGTCGTGGCCAAAACCCGTCCCGATCCCGCCCTCCTGCTCGAGCGGTCGCCCGCTCGCGAGCTGATCGCTGCCGAGCCTCCTTCCGCGTGCCACCTGGTGGGCGGGGCGATTCGTGACTGGCTGCTCGAGAGCGAGCTGGCGCACGACTGGGACCTCGTCGTCGACGGCCAGGGCGCGGCTTACGCGGCGAGACTGGCACGTCGACTCGGCGGACGTGTCGTCGAGCCCGGCGGCACACGGTTCGCCATCCATCGGGTCGTCGCCGCCGCGATGCGAATCGACATCTGGGACCGCCACGGCACGCCGCTCGACTCCGAGCTGGCACGGCGCGACTTCACTATCAACTCGATCGCCCTCGACCTCGCCGACGGGACGCTCTACGATCCCCTGCGGGGCTGCCGGGATCTCGCCGCGGGCCGCCTGAGGGCCAACCGGCCCGAGACCTTCCGTGACGATCCCCTGCGCATTCTCCGGCTGATTCGCTTCGAGCTCGACCTGCCGGGTTTCGAGGCCACGGCCGAGACTCTGGCCGCCGCCCGGCACGCGGTCACGCTCCTCCCGACGGTCTCCCCGGAGCGCATCCGCGAGGAGCTCGACCGGATCCTCTCCCGGCGCCCGGCAGAGCGACTCGGCGGACGACTGACCGAGCTCGATCTCCACCCGCGCCTGTGGGCGGCGGAAACCGTGGCGGCAAACGGTTCCCCGTCCCGCCGGCGAGGCGGCGACGAGCCGACCGAGCCGCCGGACAGAGAGCAACGTCCC
>JAWVZD010000010.1:0-13318 GCA_033722395.1 Thermoanaerobaculia bacterium
CGTCGGCGTGCTCGATCACTGGAAGCCGATGCCGAAGTTCTACGACATCACCAATTTCGTGTTCGACGAGCCGGAAGAGATCTACATGCCGCTCGGGTTCACGCCGGCGATGGAGATCGACAGCGCCGGCAACGACTCGGGCTGGAAGTTCGAGCCGATCGAGACCTTCGACGACTGGTTGCAGTCCGAGAGCGTCTGGTTGCAGGCCTGGGTGCAGCTCGACGATCGGCGACAGAAGGAGGAGTTCCAAGCCTATCTCGACGCGTACGCCATGGAGCAGCGCGGCCTAGGCAGATTCCAGCGTCCGCTCAACAACCGCCTGCGTAGCGTCATGCAGTGGATGGAGTACGAAGAGGTCGTGCCGGAAGAGGCCAAGAGCATGCTGATCATCGGTTTGCTGTTCCTAGTGGTCTGCTCGGTGAACCTGATCGGTCTCTTGCTCGGCAAGTTCCTCGCCCGCGGGCCCGAGATCGGCGTCCGTCGCGCCTTGGGCGCCAGCAAGCTGTCGATCTTCGTCCAGCATCTGCTCGAGGTCGAGCTCGTCGGAGTGGCGGGTGGGATCCTCGGCTTGGGCCTCTCGGTCCTGACGCTGCGCGTGATCAATCTGCTCTTTCCGGAGGCCGACTTCGGCTTCGGGTTGGACCTCAACATGGTGGGGGCGGGCATTCTTCTCTCGCTGGTCGCCGGCATGATCGCCGGGCTCTATCCGGCGTGGCGCATCTGCCGCGTGCAGCCGGCGATGCATCTGAAGACGCAGTAGCTGTAGGTAACCAAGAAGGTACGAGGAGATCGTCATGGAAATCGGACCGATTCTGAGATCACTGATGCACAACAAAGCGCGCTTCTGGCTCATCGCGCTCGAGGTGGCGCTGACGCTGGCGATCGTCGCCAACTGCGTCAACTGGATGCTCGACCTGCGCTACGAGTACAACCGGCCGACCGGGATCGACGAGGAACAGGTCCTCGTGATCCATACCGAGCCCTGGGCGCAGGAGTTCAAGGACGAGGAGTTCATCCACGTCCAGCGGGAGCAGGATCTCGAGCGGCTGGAGTCTCATCCCGGAGTGATCGCCGCCGCTGCCATGCATCAGATCCCCCTGTCCGGCGGCGGTAGCAGTACGGGGCGCAAACCGCTCGGCTCCGAGATGGACACGCTCGCCGCTCCCTACTTCGTGGTGACCCAGCACTTCCTCGATGCGATGGGGGTCGAACTCGCTGCGGGGCGTGACTTCACCCAGGCCGATTTCGACGAGCGTCTGGCGAACGAAGAGAAGGGCGACACCGAGCAGCAGCATTACAACGTCATCCTGACCAAGGCGATGGCCGATGCCTACTTCCCGGACGGCGACGCGCTGGGCCAGCAGATCCAGAGCGCCAACGCCGAGCGCGTCAACACCATCGTCGGCATCGTCGACGAGATGCACAACTCCTGGCTGCAGTGGGACAAGCGCGACTGGGCGATGCTCATCCCCGGTCGCCCCGGAAGCGACCGGCGCATGCGCTATGCGGTGCGGGTGGAGCCCGACGCGGTGTCGACGGCCTACACCGAGATCGAAGAGCTGCTGCTGGGGATCAATCCCGGCCGCATCGTCAGCGTTCGGACGATGGCCGAGGTCAAGGCCGAGAGCTTCGAAGTCGCCGACGCGATGATGAAGATGCTCTCAGGGGTGATCTTCTTCCTCGTCCTGGTGACGTCGCTCGGCATCGTCGGCCTGACGTCGTCCGCGGTGGCGCAGCGCACCCGGCAGATCGGTACGCGGCGGGCGCTCGGAGCCACCAAGGTCGACATCGTCCGCTACTTCTTGGTCGAGAACTGGGTCATCACGGGGTTCGGACTGCTCTTCGGCGTGGTCCTCACCTACGGCCTGAACTACGCCCTGGTGCAGGCGACCGACGTGCCGAAGATGGACGCGGGTCTGCTCCTCGGCGGCATGCTGCTCCTCTGGGTCAGTGGCGTGCTGGCGGCTCTGGCGCCGGCCATCAAGGCGACCACCGTCGCCCCCGAAGTGGCGACCCGTACGATCTGATCCGTTTGCCGGGCCCGTGACGTGCGCCTGCTCCTTTCTCGCCAGACGGCGGCGCCTCACGGGTCCGGCTCGTTTCCCCCGACCGTGCCGCCGCGGGACCGGGCTAGAATTCCGGCATGAGTGAAGAGTTGCCCGTCCTCGTCGTCGACGACCAACGGGCGGTCGTCAAGGCGCTGACGGTGCTGCTCGATCTGCACGACATCCCCAGCCTGAGCGCGATCACGCCGCGCGAGGCCTTGGCCGTCGCCGCGCGGGAGACGCTCGGAGCGGTCGTGCAGGACATGAACTTCTCTCGCCAGGAGACCTCGGGCGAAGAGGGGATCGACCTCTTTCACACCCTGCGACAGGCCGACCCGGACCTGCCGATCCTCCTGATGACCGCCTGGGGCTCGATCGAGGCAGCCGTCGACCTGGTGCGGGAGGGCGCCGTCGACTACATCCAGAAGCCGTGGGACGACGAGCGCCTGATCGCGGTCTTGAAGACTCTGCTCGAGTCCCGTGCGGTCAAGCTGGAGAATCGCCGTCTGCGCTCCGAGATGGAGCGGGCGCGGCGCGAGCTCGAGGAGAGTCACGATCTCAGGGGACTGGTCTGGGAGAGCGAGGCGATGCACCGCCTCCTCGGCTTGGCGGTCAGTGTCGCTGCCTCCGACGCCCCGGTTCTGGTCACCGGGCCGAGCGGCAGCGGCAAGGAGCACGTCGCCGAGATCGTGCAGGCCAACTCGCGGCGGCGTGAGGGTCCCTTCGTGCGGGTCAACGTGGGCGCCATCCCCGAGGAACTGATCGAGAGCGAGCTCTTCGGTGCCGAGCCCGGCGCGTACACGGGTGCCAAGCGGCGACGGATCGGTCATTTCGAGTCGGCCGACCGGGGAACCCTCTTCCTGGACGAGATCGACGCCCTGTCGCTGGCCGGCCAGGTCAAGCTGCTCAGGGTGTTGCAGCGCGGCGAGTTCCAGCGCCTCGGCTCGAGTACCACCCAGAAGGTCGACGTGCGGGTGATCTCGGCCACCAACGCCGATCTCGAAGAGGCGATGGAGGCGGGGCTCTTTCGCGAGGACCTCTTCTACCGCTTGAACGTCGTCGAGCTCCAGGTGCCGCCGCTCGCCGAGCGCCCGGCCGACGTCCTACCGCTCGCCGAGCACTTCCTCGGAGTGCACCCGCAGACCGACGGTGAGCGCGCCGAGCTCGACGAGGCGAGCCGCGAGGCGCTGCTGGCGCACGACTGGCCGGGCAACGTACGCGAGCTCGAGAACCGCATCCAGCGGGCGGTCCTCGTGGCGCGCGACGGCACGATCGACGCCGTCGGTCTGGGTCTCGCCGAGGCCGAGGGAGGCGGCGATTCGTCGAGCGGCGTCAGGCGGGCCTTCGACGCCGACGAGGAGGTCGAGAGGCGGGAGCTGCTCAGCGTGCTCGAAGCCGAGGACGGCATCGTAGCGCGAGCGGCCGAGCGCCTCGGCATCAGCCGTCAGGCCCTCTACCGCAAGATGGCTCGCCTGGGCGTCGAGGTCGAGCGCCGACCGAGGGGGTGAGAGCGATGGACGAAGCGCCCGCGGATCCGAGCGCAGCCGCCGTCGAGCGCCTCCGCGACGATCCGTCTGGTGCCCGTGGGCACGCTGACGAGCGGTCCGATCCCGATCGCCCCAGCGTCGACCCACTCAGTCCTGACCGACCCCATTCGGACCGATCCCGTTCTGACCGACCCCGTTCTGACCGACCCAGTCTCGATCGACCGCGACGGACCTCGCTCGCCGGCAAGATCTCTGCCGGCTTCGTGGCCGTCCTGGTGGTCATGGCGGCGCTCGCGGCGGGCGCGAACCGACTCGGCTTGGACCCCTGGACGACCTTCCTCGGCGTGCTTCTGGTCGCCATCCCGCTCGGCGTCTGGTTGATCGGGCGGCTGGTACGCCCTCTCGATACCGTCATCCGCGGTGTGTCCGACGGCATCGCGAGCTTCCGCGATCACGACTTCAGCGTGCGGCTCGCCTATCGGCGCACCGACGAGCTCGGGGAGCTGGTCGAGCTCTACAACGCGGTCGGCGAGATCTTGCACCGCGAGCGCCGCTCCCTAACCGAGCAGGAGCTGCTTCTGCGCACCGCCCTCGACCGCTCGCCCGCGGCGATCGTCCTGATCAACCCGCTCGGGCGAGTGATCTACGCCAATCGCGAGGCGGAGCGGCTGTTCACCGCCGGTGCGAAGCTCGGCGGCCTGAGCTTCGCGGAGCTCGAGGCCGGCTGCCCGGTCGAGATGCGACAGTTGCTGGAAAGCGGCTCGGACGGCCTCTTCACCGTCGTCGAGGAGGACGAGGAGGGGGCCGAGACCTATCACCTGTCGCAGCGCCTCTTCACGCTCAACCGCCGCCGCCACCGGCTGCTCCTGCTGCGCCGCATGACCGGCGAGCTCGGTCGGCAGGAGGCCGAGATCTGGAAACGGGTCATCCGCGTGATCTCGCACGAGCTCAACAACTCGCTGGCGCCGATCTCGTCGCTGGTGCACTCGGCCAAGGTGATCGCCGCCGAGCCGCGGCACGCTGAGCGCTCGGAGGAGGTCTTCGAGACGCTGCGCGAGCGGCTCGATCACCTGCGCGAGTTCATCGACGGCTATGCGCGCTTCGCCCGTCTGCCGCGACCGCGACACGAAAGGGTCGACTTCGAGGAGTTCCTCCGGGGTTTCGGCGAGTACGACATGGTGCGGTTCCCGGATCGTCTGCCGCGTCGCCCGGGCTGGTTCGATCCGGCGCAGATGCGTCAGGTGCTGATCAACCTGTTCAAGAACGCCGTCGAAGCGAGCGACGGCGAGCCCCGGATCGAGCTCCGTGTCGACCGCGGCGTCGCGGGCGAGCTCTCCTGCCAGGTGAGCGACCGGGGGCGTGGCATGGACGAGGAGACCATGCACAAAGCTCTGCTGCCGTTCTACTCGACCAAGCAGAGCGGCAGCGGTCTCGGCCTACCGCTCTGCCGGGAGATCCTCGAGGCCCACGGTGGGCGCCTGACGCTCGAGAGCCGCCCGGGCGGCGGCACCACCGTGACCTGCCGGTTGCCCCCGGCCCCCGACGAGACGGCGGTCGAGTCCTGACCGCGCTCGTGGCCGCGAAGTGCCGTCGCGGGACCGTCGCGACATAATCTGCCGGACTCCGGCGAGGTCTCGGTCGCGTGCTGTTCAACTCCCTGGTCTTCTTCGTCTTCCTGGCGCTCTGCCTGGCGCTCTATGCCCTGCCGATCCCCTGGCGGCTGAAGAAGCTCGAGCTGCTGGTCTTCAGCTATCTGTTCTACGCCGCCTGGAACCCGCCGTTCGTCGCACTGCTGGCGCTCTCGACCGTGGTCGACTGGACGGTCGCGAAACGAATGGCGGGTGCGGTCGGGGCGGCGCGACGCGCGCTCCTGCTGGTCAGTCTGAGTGTCAACCTGGGCCTGCTGGGGTACTTCAAGTACGGTGGCTTCCTGCTCGAGAACTTCCAGCTGCTGCTGGCCGGCCTCGGCGTCGACTACCGTCCGCCCGAGTGGTCGATCGTGCTCCCGGTCGGGATCTCGTTCTACACCTTCCAGACGCTCTCCTACACCATCGATGTCTATCGGGGCGACATGCGGCCTTGGTCGAGCTTCCTCGACTTCGCCCTGTTCGTATCGTTCTTCCCTCAGCTCGTCGCGGGACCGATCGTGCGCGCGGCACACTTCCTGCCGCAATGCCTGACGCCCCGTCGCGTCACCGCGGTGCAGCTCGGTTGGGGGGGCGCGCTGCTGACGCTCGGCCTGTTCGAGAAGGTGATCCTGGCCGACATGTTGATGGCGCCGGTGGCGGACCGGGTCTTCGGCTTGGCGGAGTTCGCCGGCTTCACCTCCGCCTGGCTCGGCACGCTCGCGTTCTCGGCGCAGATCTTCTTCGATTTCGCCGGCTACTCGACCTGTGCCATCGGCATCGCGACGATGCTGGGCTTCGCCATTCCGCGCAATTTCCGCTTTCCCTACGCCGCCGTCGGCTTCTCGGACTTCTGGCGGCGCTGGCACGTCTCGCTGTCGAGCTGGCTCAGGGACTATCTCTACATCCCGCTGGGTGGAAACCGGAAGGGACGTCGACGCACCCTGATCAATCTGGCCATCACCATGCTCCTCGGCGGCCTGTGGCACGGGGCGGCGTGGCGTTTCCTGGTGTGGGGAGGCCTGCACGGTCTCTATCTGGTCGGCGAGCGCGCGGTGCGCCGTCGTTGGGGCGATGTGTGGTGGAACGGCGGCAGGGCGAGACCGATCGCCGCGGCCCTCGGCACCTATGCCCTGGTCTGCCTGGCCTGGGTCTTCTTCCGCGCCGCGGACTTCGGCTCGGCGGCCCAGCTCTCGCTGGCGATGCTGGGCGCCCGCGAGGGACACTGGGTGCTGCTCCGCGGCACGGCGGGGATCGTCGTCGCGGTGACGGTCGGCCTGCTGACGGTGCATTGGCTGATGCGGGAGCGCACCCTGGAGGAGCTGGCCCGACTCGCTCCGCGCTGGGTGACGGTGCTCGCCCTGGCGGCGATGTGGATCTGTCTGGCGCTGGCGCCGGGAGACGATCGTGCCTTCATCTACTTCCAATTCTGAAGCGATGAAAATCCTGCCGACGGCTGCCGACCTCACCGACGGCGATCGGCTCGTCGACGCTCCGTGGGCTCGGCTGTTCGCCATCGCGGCGCTCGTCGCCCTGACCGTCCTGGCTGCCTGGGAGGGCTACTGGCGCCGGCACGGCGTCGGGCCGTCGCTCTCCGACATCGATGCCTCGTGGAGCGTGGCTCGGGACTGGGTCGAGCCGGAGTCGATCGTCCTGGTGGGGACCTCCAAGATCCAGTCCGCCCTCGACCCCGAGCTGCTCGGCGAGCGCCTGGACGAGGAGGCGGCGATCCAGCTGGCTCTGATCAACGGCTCGCCGCTGCCGATCCTGGAGCATCTGGCACGGGATGAGGAGTTCCGGGGAACGGTCGTGGTCGACGTCTCGCCGCGCATCTTCTTCGACCGCGAGCTTCGCCACGAGCGGCGCAGTCGAGCGATTCTCGAGGCCTACCGAGCCTACCGCACGAGCCCGGGCGACAGGATCGACGCGCGCCTGGTGATGACCGTCGAGAGCTCGCTCGTCCTGCGCCGGGCCGAGTTCTCGCTGCGTCGGGTCCTCGAGACCTGGACCAAGCCACGGCCGCTCCAAATACCGTTTGCCCGGGTGCGCTTCGATCGCTTTCGCGAGCTCGACTTCTCGCGCCTCGACCTGGCGGTGCGGCGTTCGACCCAGACGGCGATCCTGGCGGCGGGCGAGCCTGCGACGGCTCAGGATGTCGCCGCGCTGGCGGACCGCACCCGCCGCGCCGCCGCGGCGATCGAGAGGCGGGGGGGCCGTGTCCTCCTAGCGCTGCTGCCGGTGACCGGCTCGGCCCGTGAGGCGGAGGAGCGTCTCTTCCCACGTGGCGACTACTGGCAGGAGCTGGTCGAGAAGAGCGGTCTCGAGGCGGTCCACTTCGCGGATTACCCCGAGCTGGGGGCCTTCGAGTGCCCCGACGGCGTGCATCTCGAGGCCGACCAGGCGCGGCGTTTCACCGAGGCCTTCGCCACCCATCTCGAGTGATCCCTCCGACGGCTGCGGCGAGCGATCGTGGTACTCTTCCGGGCTGCGGCTACCGCCGTCTCCACCCACCGAATCGGAGGAATTTTCATGACCAAGACCGGCCTTTTCCGCGCTGTGCTAGCGAGCGTTCTCCTGCTCTCCCCGTTCGGCTCCGCCGTCGCCGACGAGGGGATGTGGACGCTCGACAATTTCCCGCGCGAGGCGGTCGAGGCAAAGTACGGCGTCGAGATCTCGGACGACTGGTTGGCGACGGTCCAGCAGGCCGTCACGCGGCTCGAAGGCGGTTGCACCGGATCGTTCGTCTCGTCGGACGGACTGGTGCTGACCAATCACCACTGTGCCCGCGGCTGCATCAGCCAGAACTCGACACCGGAACGGAACCTCGAGGCGGAGGGCTTTCTCGCCGCCAACCGCGAGGAGGAGATCCCCTGCCCATCGGACCAGATCTCCTTCTTGAAGGAGACCGAGGAGATCACCGACGCGGTCGAGGCGGCGGTGGCGGGCAAGAGCGGACAGGAGGCGGGTGAGGCTCGCCGGCAGGCGTTGACCCGCCTCGAGCAGGAGTGCGAGGAGGCGAGCGGCCTCAAGTGCGAATCGGTGTCGCTCTACCAGGGCGGCGAGCACTGGCTCTACAAGTACGAGCGCTACGAGGATGTCCGCCTGGTCTTCGCGCCGGAGACCGACATCGCGGCCTTCGGAGGCGACCCGGACAACTTCAACTTCCCGCGCTGGTGTCTCGACATGACCCTGTTGAGGGTCTACGAGGACGGCGAGCCCGCTTCGACGCCGGTGCATCTCGACTGGCGGGTCGAGGGGTTGGAGCCCGGCGAGGCGGTCTTCGTGGCCGGGCATCCGGGCTCGACCCAGCGCCTGCTGACGGTCGACGATCTGAAGTTCCTGCGCGACGTGACGATTCCCCACTGGCTGCTGCGCTACGTCGAGCTGCGCGGCCGGCTGATCGAGTACGCCAAGACCGGTGACGAGGCCTACCGGACGACCCGAGCGCCGCTCATGAGTATCGAGAACGGCATCAAGGTCTATCGCAAGCGCCTCGACGCGCTGCACGAGGACGCTCTGTTCGAGATGAAGCGCGCCGAGGAGGAGGCTCTCAAGGCGGCCGTGGCGGCCGACCCGGAGCTCGCTGCCGAGGTGGGATCGGCTTGGGAGGAGATCGAGCGGGCCAACGAGGTCTACCGCTCCTTCCGCGACGAGTATCTCTTCATCGAGGCGGGGGTCGCTTTTCGCACGACGCTGTTCGATTACGCGCGGCATCTCGTCCGAGCGGCCGCCGAGCGAGGCAAGCCGAACGAGGAGAGATTGCGCGAGTACACCGAGGCGGCGCTACCGCAGCTCGAGCAGCTCCTGCTGGCGCCACGCCCGATCTACCCCGAGCTCGAGGAGATGCAGCTCGCCTACTCGCTCGACAAGATGCGCGAGTTCCTCGGCCCGGACTCGAAGTTCGTGCACCAGATTCTCGGCAAGAAGTCTCCCGAGGCCCTGGCCGAAGAACTGGTGACCGGCACCGAGCTCGCCGATCCCGAGTACCGCAAGGCGCTCTGGGAGGGCGGACAGGAGGCGATCGCCGCCAGCGACGATCCGATGATCGAGCTGGCGCGCTCGATCGACGACGAGGCACGCGCCCTCCGGAAGCGCTACGAGGACGAGGTCGAGGCGGTCCAGGACCGCGCTTACGAGAAGATCGCGCGGGCCCGTTTCGCCGTCGAAGGCACCGATCGGTACCCCGACGCCACGTTCACCCTACGGGTGACCTACGGCGCCCACGAGGGTTGGGTCGAGAAGGGCGATCCGGTGCGACCGTGGACCACGGTCGAGCGGCTCTACGAGCGGGCGACCGGCGAGGAGCCGTTCCGACTACCGGAGAGCTGGGTCGGCCAGGAGGAGGCTTTGGGGTCGGACACCAAGTTCAACTTCGTGGCCACGACCGACATCATCGGCGGCAACTCCGGCAGCCCGGCGATCGACTCCGAGGGCCGGCTGGTCGGCCTGGTCTTCGACGGCAACATCCACTCGATCTCCGGCTCGTACTGGTTCGACCTGGAGAAGAACCGCACCGTGGCGGTCCACCCCGAGATCATGATCGAGTCGCTCGAGACGATCTACGGGGCGGACCGGCTGGTGGAGGAGCTTCTGGGAGAGTAGTTCCGAGTCGTGGACCCTGGTCGCGACGAGCCCCGCGACCCGGGCTCAGTCGCCCGAAACGCGGGGCGTAGAACGGAGGTCACGGCCCTGGACTCGGGGGTCTCGAGACCCGAGCGCGACTCAGCCCTTGTACAGCGCTCCCAGCACCGCGCCCAGGATGGTGTAGGCGATCAGGTCGATGCCGCCCCAGCACCAGGCCAGGTAGTAGGGGAACCCCTCGATGGTGAGCGCCGGGTACATGTTGGTGAAGAAAAAGACCAGTCCGAGATAGAAGCCGAAGGTGGCGCCTCCTCCGAGGCCGGCGCCCCAGGCGTTCCTCGTCTTGGCGAAGAGCACGGCGGCGAGAGTGCCGACTACGACGCCGACGACGAAGAACCAGTGTGCTCCGGACTCCTCTTGGACGAAGACCTCGGGGTACTTCATGTAGGTCTCGCCCATGATCATGCCGTGCATGACCCAGTTGGCCAGAGTGTGGACGATCCCGCCCACGACGCCGGCGACGACGATCTTGCTCCAGTTCACGGTTCCCTCCTTGTCTGCCTCGGGAGAGGCATTCGCAGGATCCCTGTGGATCGGGTAGATGCACCGATTCTAGCAGCAGTCGCGGCGTCTCGGGACGCCGCGTCGGATCGATCGGCGTCGGCTCGGTCCGCGCCCGCTGTGCTAATCTGAAATCGAAGCGATAGACGACAGATCGAATCTGCGGGAGGAGGTCCTGATGCCGAGCCTGCGCGTCGGTGCGTGCCTCGCGGCCGTCCTGCTCGTCGGCTGTGGGGTGTCGAAGAGCGAGCACGAGACGGTGGTCGCCGAGCTCGAGGAGTGTCGGGCGAACGCCCTGCGCTGGGAGACGCTCTATCAGGAGTCGGTCGAAGAACGCCGCCAGGCGCTCGACCAGGCGCTCGAGATGTTGCCCGCGGCTCACGACGAGCTCAGATCGCAGATCAACTTGCGACTCGACGAGGTGACGCAGTCGCTCGACAGCACCCTGCGCTCGGAGGTCCAGGAGAGTGTCTACGAGCTCGCCGAGGCGATCGCCGAGGGCTACTCCGTTCTCCAGGACGAGAACGAACAGCTCGAGGCGCAACTCGCGGAGTCCCGCAGGCTGATCGAGTCGGTTCTGGAGAAGACCGGTTCGATCGAAGAGCGCGTCGGCTCGGAGAAGGAAGCCTTCCTGGCCGATCGACAGTCGCTCCTGCTCGAGATCGGAGAGGTCGAGGCCTACCTGCGCGACTGGCAGTACAAGCACGTCGAATGCAAAGGATGCGACGAGCGCCTGCGGATCAACAAGCGGGAGCGCGACGCTCTGGCGCAGCTGCAGGAGGAGATCCTGTCGCGACTGGCCGAGGTGCGGCAAAAGATCACTTCGATCGGTTGAATCGACCGGAAACTAGAAGCGGACGGCGAATGACCGGATCGAGGCGTTATGCGGTGGGCCTCTCCGAGGTCGCGCTGCCGGTGGCGGAGGTCGAGAGGTCGGTGACCTTCTACACCGAGGTGGTGGCTCTCGAGTTGGAGCGCCGCGGCGAGGCGTTCGCCTTTCTGTGGGCAGGCGAGCCGGGGCGGCGGCAGCGCGTCATTCTCTTGTCGCGGGATCTTCCGCCCCTGGAGGACCGACCGCGCAGCCGATCCACACCAGAGCCGCCGCCGGCATTGGCGCTGCTCCGTCCGGGTCTCCTGGGTCCGACCCACTTCGCCCTCGAAGTGCCGGCCGACGAGATCGAGGCAGCCGTGGCGCACGTCGGAGCGAAGGGCGTCGAGGTCTGGGGACCGGTCGACTTCGGGTGGTTCGGTTCGGGGCACTACTTCCTCGACCCCGACGGCCACTGGGTCGAGTTCTGGACGCCGCCGCAGAGAGAGAAAGACGACGGATAGGATTGGAAACACCCAGAACGCGCACCGGGAGCGAGGGTGCTACGGTGCTTCGTAACAGAAGAAAAAGGAGGTAAGGATGCGTAGCAAGACGATTCTGACGACCGCGTTCGCGCTGTGCCCCCAGTCCCGGCGCCGTCGGTCGATGAGAGGGGGCGAACGCCACGGAGGGGGAGCCGTGCGAATCGCCATCCTCGCGCTCGTCGCGCCGCTCGCGCTGGCGCTCGCGGCGCCCGTCGACGCCCGGGTCCCGCACCGGCGGGAGTGCCACAAGCTGACCCAGCAGATCGCGCGTTACGAGCGCGATCTGGGCTGGGCCCTGGAGCGGGACAACGAGCTCTGGGCCCAGGCGAACGTGCGCCAGATCGCCCACCTGGAGGACCGCCGCGACCGGCTGTGCCCGCACCTGCGCCAGCCCGGCTTCGCCGAGCGGGTGGGCGGCGCCGTGGTCTCGGCGCTGCTGCTCGCGGGCAAGGTCGCGAAGACCGCCTTCACGCTGGGCCTGCTGTAGGGGCGGCCCGGCGGGCGGCCCGCCGGTAGACTCGCGGGACCCACCCGGAGGTCCCCGTGAAGCTCTACGACAGCAGGATGGCCCCGAACCCGCGCCGCGTGCGCATCTTCCTGGCCGAGAAGGGCATCGAGGTGCCCACGGTGCAGGTGGACATCGGCAAGGCCGAGAACCGTCAGGCGGAGTACCTGGCGAAGAACCCCATGGGCGGCGTGCCCATCCTCGAGCTGGACGACGGCACGGTGATCGCCGAGAGCGTCGCCATCTGCCGCTACTTCGAGGAGACGCAGCCCGAGCCGCCGCTGCTGGGCACCGACGCGAAGGACCGGGCCCTGGTGGAGATGTGGCAGCGCCGCATGGAGCTGGAGGTGGCGGTGCCGATCATGCAGTGCTTCCGCAACACCCACGACTTCTTCAAGGGCCGCATCCCCCAGGTGCCCGAGTACGGCGAGGTGATGCGCGACGCCGCCGGCAAGCGCATGGCCTGGCTCGACGAGGAGCTGGCGGGCCGGGAGTTCGTCGCCGGCGACCGCTTCACGATCGCCGACATCACGGCGCTGGTCGGCATCGACTTCGGACGCGTGACGGACATCCGCATCCAGCCGGACCAGAAGAACCTGCAGCGCTGGCACGAGGCGGTCTCGGCGCGGCCGAGCGCGAAGGCCTAGTCCGCCTCGAGGTCGAGCTCCACGACGACGGGGTCGAAGCGCACCGGCGTGATGCGGCCGCGGCGGAGGAGGAGAGGGCGTCCCGGCCGCTCCACGGCGACCACGTAGACGACGGGGTCGCCGCCCTCCGCGTCCTCCCCGCAGCGGCGGGGCGCGTCCACGCCCACGCGGTAGCCGCCCGGCGGCGGGGCGTCGAAGCGGACGCGCTCCACGCGCGGCGCCGGGTGCGCGCAACGGCGGTCGGCCTCGAGGGCGCCGCCGCTCTTCGACGGCGTGTTGGCGTAGTAGACGGTCTCCTTGGCCGGGTCCGAGACGTAGAGGTCCAGGTCGGCGGCGGCGCCGAACGCGAGGCGCACCCGCAGCGAGCCGGGCGGCGCCGGCGGGTCCGCGGCCAGGGAGGCCTCCAGCGCCTCCGCCTGCGCCCGCTGGGCCGGGGTCCACGCGCCGGGGTCCGGGCCGGCGGCCGGCGGGGCGCCCGTGCAGCCGCCGGCGAGCACGAGGAGCGCGCCGAGGA